>NZ_JBMDJV010000059.1:0-2806 GCF_057809375.1 Aquitalea sp. FG25 | reverse complement strand
GGATGATCGAGGCCGGTGAGATTTAGCCCCGACCAACAGGAAAATCCGTAAACCCAGTTTTTCAACGGTTGAAAGGGCAAATCATGAATATGTACGAACTGTTTGGCGATCCGATTTCGGTTTACTCCCGCGCAGACGCCATCGCTGATGGCGTGCTGGTGGACGTGTCCGAAGCGGGCCGCCGCGAGGGCTTCCGCTACCCGCTGGCCATGACCATCGCCGCTTATACCGAGTGCGTCGAATGGAAGGACGCCGACACCGACCGCAAGCGCGTTTATCAGACCGAAGACGCCCGTCTGGTGGACGTGCTGACGGCGGCCAAGCTGGCTATTCGCACCAATGTACCGGACGCACACCGCCTTGATTTCCGGGTAAGCCGTATCCCGCGTGAAGGCAAGGCCCGCGAGGCCGAAACCATCAAGCTGTCCATGACCATCGGGCCGGGCGATGACGCCGAACCCGTCATGACCATCATGCTGAACAACGAAGATTGATCCAGGGCCGGGCGGTCGCCGCCCGGCAGGAGTCGGAGATATGTCTACTCAGGATGTGGCCAGCGCGGCGCTGGCCGGAAAGGTGGAAGTGCTGGGGGTGCGGCCGGTACGCAATTCCCAAGCGTGCGAGGTGATGATTGCCGATGTGGCCAGCACCGAGCTGGCCAAGGCGGCACTGACGGCCGCCGGCCTGTCGGTTGTCGCCCAGGAGCGGTTTTCGAGCTTCAATTTCCCGGTGATCCGGGCCGTTCAAACCTAACCCCACGGCCGGGCTTTCGTCCGGCCAGTTCGGAGGCTTATCATGGCTTCGCCGTTTTGCCGCTGTTGTGGAAAGCCGCTGACTGATCCGGTTTCTGTCGCGCTCGAAATCGGCCCGGTTTGCCGGGTGAATCTCAAAATCAAGGAGCTGTCGAATATGTCTGAATCGCTGTTTGGCCCGCGTGCCGATTATTCCTATCAGGTGGATGGCGACGTGATTGCCATTACCGATCATGACAACGGGCGTTCCGTCACGAACGACATTGAGAACGTGCTGCGCGATCTGGCGCAGGAAGGCATCGAGCTGGCAGACTTCAAGGTGATGTACCGCGATACGATGGGCGTCTGGGATGGTATCCGTCACGACGCCGGCCGGTTTGTCGGGTTTTTCCCGCTGACCGAACGGGAGTATGCCGCCGCCCGCGCCAAGCTGATCGAGAAGTCCACCCATCCCCACGTATGAAAGCCGGACGTCCGGGCGGGCTGTCGTGAATCGAGCCTCGCCAAGAGGCCGGCGAGTCTCGCCCCTTCGGGCTTCCATCCCTGACGCCTTCGCGGCCTGGCGGCCGCTGCGCGCTGCGCTTGCGATAGCCGCCCAGGAGGGCGGCGAGTGAGCGACCTTTCCCACAACCCCACAGCCCCCCGCGTCCGGGCGGCTGCCCACCCCCGGAGGGCGTGGACAGCCTGACGCGGCCCCGGCTCTTGCGCCACTTGACGGGCGCGGCCGGGGCGATGGGGGCTATGGATTTGTGGAAAAGCCCGCGCCGTAGTGCCGGCGGCCGGTATCCCGTCCTGCCGGCGCAACGTCCCCAGGTTGAGGCTTGGCCCCTACGGGGCGGCCTGACGGCCGGCGCGGCTGATCGTGGGCTTGCATGTGGCCTTCGCCCGGCCTGCCCAGGCGGTTAGAAGCCAGCCGGCGCAGCCCTAATGTCGTACCCCACCCGCCCGGCTATTGCGTCAAGGGCGCGATCCTCGCCCGGTTCCGGCCGGGGGCCGGACTGCGGCCTCCGGTCGTCCCTTGACGCGCCGGACGGGCAGGGTATCGACGGGCTTACCGCGCCGACTGACTCCTAACGGGCAAGCCCTACAGGGCGAAGGCCACAAGCCCACGGCCGCGAAGGAAGCGGGCTAAAGCCCGCTGATGTTCGAGCAACCCGGCCGAGCAAGACAGCCTACAGGCATGCCCGGAAAGGCGGAAAAGCGCAAGGGTTTCGCATGCGAAAGATGATAAAAATAACCCGCGTGTAAACGTTGACAAAGTAAGCGCGTAAACGTATAATAAAAACACTTAGACAACAGCACGAAAGGGCGAAAATGACGGTCGATCAAGAAATGGCGCTGAAATGCTTTGCGCGGGTTCATGGCCGCAACTGGAAAAGCAAACTCATTGCCATGTGGAACAATGGCACGGATGCGGTACAGCCAGGCGGCGCTTTTTTGCGCCAAGTGCGGAACACGCTCGGGCCGGTCGGACTGAAAAACCTTCGCCTTGGAGCGATCAATGTATAAGCCCGGTATGGTCGTAGAATTCAAGTATCTGGCCGGCGAAACGACCACCGGGACAATCATTTCCTATGACGAGGAAACCGAGCAAGCCGTCATCGAGGATGAACTAGGCGTGCGATGGAATGGCTATGCGGATTGGATCGTGGATGTTATCGAAGGGGAAGGTGATGCTGTTCAGTGAATCACAGCTTGAAGGCTTGGCCAAGGTTTGCGACAACTTGGCCACGGCTTGCGTTGTTGGTAGTATTGTCGGCGGCCTGATTGACCATAAGATAGGTATGGGCGTGGTGCTGATCTTGTGGACGATGGCCGTTATTTTTCTGGCCGCTGCGCTATACTGTAGAAGACCCGCCGCCACCAAGGAGGACGAAGAAAATGGCAACTGAATCCCTTATCGGCCTTGTGCTGTTCGGTCTAGGCTTGGCGGCCTTTGTCGTGTACGCAGGCCGTCACCGCGAGAAAGATCAAAAACGGAAAGCCCACTGACCCAAGAGGGGTCGTCTCAGAAAACGGAAAATAAAGCACGCTAAGCGTGCGTGGAGGCTGGC
>NZ_JBMDJV010000058.1:0-3046 GCF_057809375.1 Aquitalea sp. FG25 | reverse complement strand
GAACTATACCGCCCCACCCCTCCCTCGTCAACACTTTGTGCGAGAAAAACTGCACTATTTGCTGAAATTCCGGCCCGGCACGCGCTAAGTCACTGAGCGGCAATGCTTTATGAAATGCGGGTTTGATGACTGTTTTGCTGCGGGTGCACAGCCAGCAGCATTCTGCCGCCCATCCTGACGCTGCCCCACAGGAGAAATTGGCGCAAAAAGCTGGCCTCGGTGCTGGCACAGGCAGCAAAAAGCCCGGCGGGGCCGGGCTTTTTGTCGAGGCAGCATCTTCTCGTACTGAGCAAAAGCTTACCTATAGCTTACTGACCATCTGGCTTTTTGGTACTCCGGCTACGGCCACGTGGCGCAGATGGCACTGCGGCCTCAGCGCTGGCTGCTGGTTTGCGACGCGAACGCGGGGCCGGCGCAGCAGGTGCCGTCTGCGGAGCAGACTCGGGACTGGCGGTAGGCTTGCGTTGCCTTACAGCCGGTTTGGCAGGTTCAACGTCCACAACCGGCGTCGACTGCGGGACTACTGCGGGTTTGCGTTGCCGGCTTGCTTCCTTATTACTAGTGGGCGGCACAGCTGGCGGCGTGGCAATCACAGTTTCCTGACGGCTGGCAGCATGCTTGCCACGCTGATTCCGATTCCGACCTCCATGGCCAGTCTGCTTACGCACGGAAGTCGCAGTATGGCTTGCATGCTGCGGATGTTCTCGCTTGCCAGCAGGCGAAGCCAATACAGGCTGTGCCGTATCGCGCACGAGGGAGAAATCAACCTGGGCATTTTCCAGATTGGCACTCACCACTCTTACCGTTAGCGTATCCCCCAGGCGATAGGACATGCCACTTTTCTCTCCGACAATTGCCTGTATGTCCTTGCGGAAGTGGAAGTAGTCCTTGCCCAGCTCGGAGATATGCACCAAGCCTTCTACATAGACATCATCCAGCAGCACAAACACGCCGAAGCTGGTGACAGCGCTGATCTTGCCCTGGAAAATTTCACCAACCTTGTCCTGCATATAATAGGTTTTGAGCCAGGACTCGACATCTCGGCTGGCATCGTCAGCCCGACGCTCAGTCATTGAGCAGTGCATGCCAAGTTGCGCCCATTTACCCGGCTTGTATTTATTACCCTGCAATACCGCCTTGATGGAGCGGTGGACCAGCAAATCAGGATAACGGCGAATCGGTGAGGTGAAATGCGTGTAGGCATCATAAGCCAGACCAAAGTGGCCATTATTGTCCGGCGTATAGACGGCCTGCTGCATGGAACGCAGCAACATGGTCTGGAGTACTGGTGCATCCGGGCGACCATGAATCTGCTCTGCCAGCTTGGCATAATCCTTGGCAGTCGGTTTGTCGTTACCAGCCAGCGTCAGTCCAACCAACTGCAAGTAATTGCGCAGGTTCTCCAGCTTTTCAGGCGTGGGGCCTTCATGTACGCGATACAAGCACTTCTGCTTGCTCTTGAGCAGGAAGTCCGCTGCACAGACATTGGCCGCCAACATGCACTCTTCAATAAGGCGATGAGCATCGTTACGGACCACCGGAACGATTTTGTCTATCTTGCCCTGCTCGTTGAAGATCATCTGGGTCTCGATCGAGTCAAACTCGATGGCACCGCGTTTGGCGCGCGCCGCCAGCAACACCTTGAACAGACTATATAGTGTTTGGATATTGGGCAGCAGCGGATTATCCGTGCCATGCTGAATCCAATCCCATACCTGGGTATAAGTAAGGCGTGCCTTGGACAGCATAACCGCCGGGTAGAACTGGTAACGCTTGACCTCGCCCTTGCCGTTGATCTGCATATCGCACACCATGCACAAGCGCTCGACATCCGGATTGAGGGAGCAGATACCGTTTGACAACGCTTCCGGCAGCATCGGGATGACCCGGCGCGGGAAATAGACAGACGTGCCCCGATCTAGCGCTTCTTGATCCAAGGCATCACCCGGCTGCACATAATGGCTGACATCTGCAATCGCCACGATCAGGCGGAAGCCCTTGCCCTGCTTCTCTGCATAGACGGCATCATCAAAGTCACGAGCCGTTTCGCCATCAATGGTTACCAATGGCAGATGACGTAAGTCCACACGATCGGCCGTCAGATCCTTTTTGCGTACTTTCTTGGGCGTGGCCTTGGCTTGCGCTAGCACATCTGCCGGGAATTCATGCGGCAAGGCATGCTTACGCAGGGCAATTTCAATTTCCATGCCCGGATCTGCATAATTGCCCAACACCTCTACTACCTGGCCGACCGGCTGACGATAGGCATCCGGATATTGCAGGATTTCCACCATCACTACCTGCCCATGCTTGGCATCGCCCTGGCTGCCAGGTTCAATCAGAATTTCATGCCGAACACGGCGGTCTTCCGGGGTAACGATCCAGACACCGCGCTCCTGATGGATGCGACCAACCAACTTGCTGATCGCATGATCCAGAACTTCAACAATCTTGCCTTCCTGACGTCCACGACGATCCACACCAGAGGGGCGCACCAGCACCCGATCACCATGCATGGCTTTTTTCATTTCGCGCTCGGGCAGGAAAATATCCACCCCACTGCCTTCGCCTTCATCGGGCAAGCCAAAACCAAAGCCATCACGATGACCAGAAACCTTGCACTTGATCAGGTCCAGCTTTTCAGCAGCACAGATTGCGCCTTTACGATTGATGATGACCTGGCCTTCACGCTCCATGGCCAGCAAGCGGCGCTCAAAGAAGCCCAGCTCGGCATTCTTTATTGACAACAATGTGGCCAGTTCTTCCGGGAACATTGGCACACCATTTTGCTCCAGGAGTTGCAGAACGAACTCCCGGCTAGGTAAAGGATTGGAATATTTGAGTTTTTCTCGTTCCAAGAAAGGATCCTGCATACGCAGGGGGATGTTTTTTTGTTTTTTTGCAGATTGGGCCATTGACACCCTCGGAAACTTGTTTATAATTCGCATCTCGTTGCAGCACTACAGCAACAGAATGATACAGCAAATGCAGTGCCCAGGTGGCGGAATTGGTAGACGCACTAGGTTCAGGTCCTAGCGCCCGCAAG
>NZ_JBMDJV010000057.1:0-3088 GCF_057809375.1 Aquitalea sp. FG25 | reverse complement strand
GCAACAAGGCCCTGGCAGTAAGCCGCAGGACGCCAACGGTGCAGATCAACAACCCCTAGAGGCTGGCCAACGCATATCAGGTAGTCATGAAGATGACTTGACTGTAGAGCAGCGCCAAAACTTAGTTGATGTCATTAAGGCTAATCGTAAGGCCCCTGGCAAAACGGAGCGGTTGCTTGCGCAGATCAACGCAAAAGCAAAGGACAGTAAAGCTTCGAAAGGTGACAAGGGCAAGTACGTAGAAGGTAGCCTAATCACCACCATCGTCCATGAAGTTGAAGCGCCAGAATTTGCGATGAAGTACGACATTCACCCGGTAATGTCAGCGGTAAATGTTCTTCGCGCAAAGATTCGTGCTCAACTGAATGCAATGAAGAAGTCTCAACAGAGTTATGCCGAAAAGGGCAAAGTGAAGTTGAGCCGGATTCACCGTCTTGAATTTGGTAAGAAGGACATCTTTGTACAAAAAACGCCTGCACCTCGTGTGAGCACAGCCGTACAGATTCTTTCTGACAAATCTGGTTCGATGGAATCGGATTCTTTGAAAGGAACGCGGAACGAACTGGCCGACATGAGCATGACAGCAATTCTCCACTCCATGGATGCAATTGATGGCGTGACCACTGAGGCGCTTACCTTTACCCAATTGGAGCGTAATAAGCCAGCGTTGATTTCCGTGTTGAAATCATTCAAGGAAAAAGCCATCGGGAAATATCTTCGCAGGCTCCCGCTTGTGAAGCCTGAGGGTGGGACACCACTAGCAAGCTCTATCCTGGCCGCAGCCTTGCGTCTCAACAAGCAAAAGTCTGATCGCAAGATCATGATTGTTGTTACCGACACCGACACTGATTGCGCTTTGACTGGTCCCATCATCACGGAACTGGAAAGAATCGGCATTGAAGTGGTTCTGGTTTGTATTGGTCAGATGGCGTTGAAAAATGTTAATTGTGACTACTTTGTAGTACATGACATTGCTTCACTCCCTTCGCAACTTCTTGCAAAGCTCGGTGAAAAACTCACTGGCTACATGAAAGCTGCTTAACCTCAACCACCGCCGCTTATGCGGCGGTTTTCTTTTGATCTTACATTTATGAAATCAAAAGAAAACTGCTACAAATCAGCTTGACTAAAGTATCATTCGCCGCCTAATATCATGATGTTTCATGGCTAACGCCACCTTGCAGGATTTTCCCTGCACTTACCCCTTTCGAACAATCCGTTCGATTCAGCGTTAAACAACTCTGATCACCAATATCGCAATCCCGGCTTGCCGCAGATTGCTATTTCTTATTTTTTTCACTTTTAGTGATTTCCTTACCACCCCAACAGGTGGTCCTCCTAAAGGTCTGCCTTTAGGAGGGCCTCTTCTTGGGGCTTTTTCATTTGTTAGGAGAAAGCAATGACTACGACCTATGGCGTTAAACGCGACATATTTGCCGACGCAAATGGCAAGTGGAGTCAAATTCTGCAGGCGGTAGGTGTTGATGCCTCCTTTTTGGATGGTGATCATCATCCTTGCCCTCACTGCGGAGGAACCGATCGTTTCCGGTACATCGATAAGGATGGCTCAGGGAACTGGGTTTGCGGTGGCCATGGCTACCATAAGCCCGGAATGAAGGTAGGAGCGGGTGGCGGTTTCCAGTTGTTTATGGATATGACCAACATCAGTGACTTCACGGACGCTGTACGCAAGATCCGCGAAATCCTTGGTGGCGCTGTTCAGTCCTATGCACGAGTCGTCCCTAATCCCGCCGGCGGGGCAGATCCAACCGTAACGCGTGCGATTGCGAATCGTGTTTGGAAGTCTCGCAGGAAGATCGTTGAAGGAGACCGAGTTAGCCGTTACCTGAAATCGCGTGGCATCTCGGTGCTGCCGACCATGGGACTAGGTTTTGATCCGGAATGCCTTCATAGATCTACTGATAAGGAAACAGGTGAGATCATTGACCAGAAACTACCGGCAATGATTGCACCGATTACCAACCTGGAAGGAGAGGTTCTTGCCCTTCATCGTACTTACCTGTCGCTTCACAACGATGGTAAATATGAGATTGGCGATCCTCGAAAAATTTTATCCAGAGATTTTGATGGAGCTTGCATCAAACTCGCCCAGCCTCAAGACGGATTTCTAATCTTGTGCGAAGGGATTGAGACGGCCTTATCTGCAATGCAGTTGACCGGATTGCCGGCATGGGCTTGCATTTCAACAGGATGGTTAGAGGCAGTACAACTACCACCGGAAGTTCGATGCGTTCACATCTACGCTGACCATGATTTTGTTGATCCCCTTCGTGGGTTTAGACCTGGCATGAAATCGGCACGTGTGCTGGCTAAGCGCCTAAGGGCAGAGGGCCGAGAGGTTCACATTTTCGCCCCTCGTCCTGAAGGTTTTGACTATAACGATGTTCTTCAAGAAAAACTTGGTCTCAAATGAACAACGGCCCTCAGGGGCCGTTGTTTCTTTCAAGCTGATTGTTTGAAAGCCGAAGCGATCAGGGAGTCAAGAGGAGGAGAGATTGTTGCTTTGACGCGACCCAATACATCCATACCACCCCACTTCTCATCAGATATCAGTACTTTCTCTTTGCGCTGGCCATGCTCGGTAATGGCAAAAGAGATGTAGGCATCACCCTCATCATCAAGATCAAGCAAAACCAGCTCACAAAGAGCTTTAGTCTTGGAGAGCAAATACACACCTGGCGTTACGACCTCAGTAAGTGGTTCTACTGTATCGACGCATAAAGTTGCTTCAGAAGCGATTTGGATACCGCCGAGCTTTATCAGCCCGCTGGCGTTGAAGTAGTAAGCAAGAGAATCTTCAGCACACAAACCCTTCACTTCGAGAAGAATCTCATCATGGTCAAGGGTTTTGGGAATAGGGGATAACACGACATCATCCTCCAGTCTTACTGTATGGAGGGACGAAAAAAAGTGCTTTTGTTCTGTACGCATGTTCTGAAACTTGATTTCACGAATCAACATAGGCCATCCCTCGCTTACATTTACGTAATTATAGGTAAGTATAACTACCTATGAATCGCCCCGGCTTCTCTAGACACTCTTGAGCCGTTGGAAATATTGCTTCTCA
>NZ_JBMDJV010000056.1:0-3751 GCF_057809375.1 Aquitalea sp. FG25 | reverse complement strand
GCAGCCCTTGTTGTTCAACACCTCACCTACCCTTCAGCCAACGTCACAACGCCGCCGCAGGGCGGTTTAGCACCCCACTCAGTACCACTCGATCCCGGTCTTTTCGGTGGAGATGATGGTGCCCGCTTCGCCCTTGACGATCTTCTCGATGTCTTCCAGTGCGCCAATCACGGCGCGCTTGCCGGTCAGGCGGGCAAATTCGCAGGCGGCTTCCACTTTCGGGCCCATCGAACCCGCCGCAAAGCCCAGTTTGTCCATTTCGTCCGGGTGGGCGTGGCGGATGGCTTTGGCTTCGGGGGTGCCCCAGCCAACAAACACGCTCTTCACGTCGGTGGCGATGACGAAGTAGTCGGCGTCCACTTCGCGCGCCAGCAGGGCGGAGGCCAGGTCTTTGTCGATCACCGCTTCTACGCCCACCAGTTTGTCACCCTGGTACATGGTGGGGATGCCGCCGCCGCCGGCAGCAATCACCACCGCGCCTTTTTCGATCATCCATTTGATCGGGCGCATTTCGAAGATGCGTTTCGGTTTCGGGCTGGGGACTACGCGGCGGTAGTAGTCGCCGTCGGCTTTGACTGTCCAGCCATGGCTGGCGGCCAGCGCTTCGGCTTCTTGCTTGCTGTACACCGGGCCAACGAACTTGGTGGGGTTCTGGAAGGCGGGGTCGGCAGCGTCGACTTCGGTCTGGGTGAGGATGGTGGCCAGCGGCACTTCAAACGGCAGCACGTTGCCCAGTTCCTGTTCGATCATGTAGCCGATCATGCCTTCGGTCTGGGCACCCAGTACATCCAGCGGATACGGGGTGACCTTGCCGTCGACGTGGCGGGCGTAGGCGTCGTTTTGCAGGCCCAAGAGGCCCACTTGCGGGCCGTTACCGTGGCACATCACCAGGTTGTGGCCCAGCCGGGTGACGGCGGCCAGTTGTTCGGCGGCCACTTTGACGTTGGCGCGTTGGTTGTCAGCGGTCATGGCTTCGCCACGACGTTGCAGGGCATTGCCGCCCAGGGCTACGACGACTCGCATGATGTTTCCTTTTCTGGCCCTGTCCGCGTGGTGGGGACAGTGGCGTTGACGGCCTGCTTGGGCAGTCCATCTTATTTCTGATGTGGTGGCCGGACTTCCCGCAGGAAAGTGGGGCCGGGATGGGGGTGAGATCCGGCTGAGTGAGGGGGCCGGATCTCGGGCCACTCCACGGCTTCAGGGGTGTGCCGTCGCGGAGGGTAAAACGGTGTTGCGGTCAGACTGTAACGACTGGCAATGCGGCAGGGCTTTGCCACCGCGCCGCGTAACAAGGGCGACGTGGCAAAGTCAGCGCAGCGGCTGCTGCTAGGCGCGCCGCCGCAGACAGTACAAGTCGTACGGCAAGGCGGCGCAACAACGCAGCAGGGCTTTGCCACGTTGTCCAGTCTTAGTCGCCCAGGGTGGCAACCAAAATGGCCTTGATGGTGTGCATGCGGTTCTCGGCTTGTTCGAAGGCAATGCAGGCTTCGCTTTCGAACACTTCTTCGGTCACTTCAATGCCATTGGCCAGGTCCGGGTATTGCGCGGCAATTTCCTTGCCCACCTTGGTTTCGCTGTTGTGGTAGGCCGGCAGGCAGTGCATGAACTTGACTTGCGGGTTCTGGGCAGCGGCCATCAGGGCGGCATTCACTTGGTAAGGCTTCAGCAGGCGGATGCGTTCGGCCCAGACTTCGGCCGGTTCGCCCATCGAGACCCAGACGTCGGTGTGGATGAAGTCAGTGCCCTTGACGGCTTCGGCGGCGTCTTCGGTCAGGGTGATGCGGGCGCCGGTCCTGGCGGCGATGGCACGGCATTCGGCCACCAGTTCGTCAGTCGGCCACAGGTGTTTCGGCGCGCCGATGCGTACGTCCATGCCCAGCTTGGTGCCAATCACCAGCAGGGAGTTGCCCATATTGTTGCGGGCGTCGCCCAGGTAGGTGTAGCTGATTTGCGAGATGGGCTTGTCGCTGTTTTCCCACATGGTCAGCACGTCGGCCAGCATCTGGGTGGGGTGCCATTCGTCGGTCAGGCCGTTGTATACCGGCACACCGGCAAACTTGGCCAGTTCGTTTTCCACCATGTCTTGGTCGAAGCCACGGTATTCGATGGCGTCATACATGCGACCCAGCACACGGGCGGTGTCTTTCATCGATTCCTTGATGCCGATCTGCGAGCCGGACGGTCCGAGGTAGGTGACGTTGGCGCCTTGGTCGTAGCAGGCCACTTCAAACGCGCAGCGGGTACGGGTGGAGGTTTTTTCGAAGATCAGGGCGATGTTCTTGCCCTTCAGGTGTTGCTGTTCGGTGCCGGTGTATTTGGCGCGTTTCAGGTCGCGGGCCAGATCGAGCATGTAGCGGATTTCGCGCGGGGTGAAGTCCAGCATGCGGAGGAAGTTGCGGTTGCGCAGATTGAAGGCCATGGTAACACTCCTTGTTTCGGTGCCGGGTGGCGGGCATTGGGCCGACGCCACCGGGCGAGATTGATGTGTTTGCTGTGCTGCGGGTGCAGCGGTTTAAATCTTCACTTCGTCACGGATGATCGGGCAGGTCATGCAGTGACCACCGCCACGGCCACGGCCCAGTTCGGAGGCCGGAATCTCGATCACTTCCACACCGTGCTGACGCATCAGCTTGTTGGTGTAGGTGTTGCGGTCGTAGGCCACTACCACGCGGCGGTCCAGTGCCACCACGTTGTTGCCGTCATCCCATTGTTCGCGTTCGCGTTGGTAGGCATCGCCGGCGGTCTGGATGATGTGCACTTCTTTCAGGCCCAGTGCCTGGCGCACTACTTCGGTAAACGGCACGCCGTCGTGGCGTTCGAAGCGGATTTCGCCTTCTTTGTCCGTAGCGTAGATGCTGGTGCAGACGATGTCGTTAACCACATCCGGGAACACCGACAGCAGGTCGATATCGAGGAAGCTGAACACGGTGTCCAGGTGCATGGCGGCACGCGATTTAGGCATCTGGCAGGCAATCACACGGGTGGCGCCGCCTTCCTTGCCCAGCACGTTCTTGGCCACTTGCACCACGGCTTGCGGGCTGGTGCGTTCGCCCATGCCAATCAGTACCACGCCGTTGCCGATCGGCATCACGTCGCCACCTTCCAGCGTGGCCGGGCCGTGGTTCTTGTCGCAGTCGCCCCACCATACCTTCACCTTGCCGGCGAAGTACGGGTGGTGCTGGTAGATGGCTTGCAGGATCAGGGTTTCCTGACGGCGGGCCGGCCAGTACATCGGGTTCAGCGTCACGCCTTCATAAATCCAGCAGGACGGGTCGCGCTGGAACAGGCTGTTGGGGATCGGCGGAATAACGAATTCGGACTGGTCCAGATAGCCGCCAAACAGGCCTTTGGGGTCGAACGGCAGTTCAAACTTGGCGATACCGCCGATCAGGTGTTCGGCCAGTTGGGTGGAGGGCATTTCGTCCAGCCAGCTACGCAGGTCGGTCAGCATGCCGATACCGACGTTGTCAGCCTTGACCTTGCGGTCCAGCAACCAGCTGCGGGCGGCCTTGTCGTCCAGCACCTGGGCCAGGGCGTCGTGGGCTTCGATCACGTGGATGCCACGGGCACGCATCTGTTCAACCATGTAGGCGTGGTCTTTTTGGGCGCGTTCCACCCAGATCACGTCATCGAACAGCAGGTCGTGGCAGTTGTCGGGGGTGAGGCGTTTGTGGGCCAGGCCCGGACGGCACACCATCACGCTGCGCAGCTTGCCGCATTCGGAATGCACACCAAATTTGTTGGTCATGAT
>NZ_JBMDJV010000055.1:0-4260 GCF_057809375.1 Aquitalea sp. FG25 | reverse complement strand
CCATCTGACCCACCCCAGGCCCCTGTACATGCGCAATCCCTACCATCTCGCCTTCCCCACCCGCTTCCAGCTCGCCCCATCGGTGCATTCCTTTCACATCACAGAAGCGCTGGATAGCCCTTACCACCTCAGCGTGGCGGTGACATTGCCAAACAGCGACCTGCCCCTCGCCCTGCTGATCGGCCAACCGGTTACCTTCACCATCACGCCGCAATCCACCGCACCGCCGCTTTCCATTCCCGGTCTCGCGCCGCTGCTCGGCGATCTGACAGGACAGCGCAGCTGGCACGGCGTGGTGCGTCAGACGCAGCGCGGCCGCAGCAGCCGGGAAGAAACCTTGTACACCTTCGACATCTTCCCGCGCCTGGCCCTGCTGCAGGACAGTCGCACCACCCGCCTGTTCCAGAACATGACAGTGGCGCAGGTGATCGAAGCGCTGTTGCGCCAGCATGGGCTGACGGGCAGTGATTTCCGCTTCAACCTGACCGGCCCGCAAGCCGTGTACGAGCACCTCACCCAGTTTCGCGAAACCGATCTGGCCTTCCTCAGCCGCCTGGCCGCGCATGCCGGCATCTTCTATCAGTTCAGCCAATCCAGCGACGGCAAGGATGTCATCCTGTTTGGCAACGACCTGGAGCACTATAGCCGCAGCAATCTGCACCCAATCGCCCTGCGCGAGCACGCAGGGCTGGAAAGTGTCGGCACCGAGGCGGTCACCGCCTTCAGCATCCGGCACAGTCCGATGCTACACAGTACGCGGCGACGCAACTTCAACGACATGGCCGCCAGTCAACTGCCCGATGGCAATGCCGGGTTTGCCGGCGAGGTGCCTGCCGCCCATGGCGAGGACTATGACTGGGGCGATGGCAATCGCGATGACGCAGAATCCACCCGGCTGGCGCAAATCCGTCACGATCTTTCGGTCAGCCGGCAATGCATGGCCAGCGGCGACAGCACTGTCAGCTGGCTGCAAGCGGGCGCAGTGCTGAAGCTGGAGCGCGCCTTTGCCGATGCCCCGCACGGCTGGCTGATCACTGCGGTGACCCACAGCGGCAGCCGCGATAGCGCGTACCAGAACAGCTTCCACGCCATTCCGGCAGATCGCGTCTGGCGGCCAGCCCTACCTCCCAAACCGCGCATCCACGGCACCTTGCCCGCCATGGTGGTGAGCCCGGGCAATAACAGCTACCACTACCCCTTCCTCGACGAGCATGGCCGCTACCGCGTGCGCTTCCTGTTCGACCTGGACAGCTGGAGCCCCGGCGGGGACTCGCGCGCGGTACGGCTGGCCAAACCGTTTGCCGGGCGGCAATTCGGCTTCCACATGCCCATCCACGCCGGCACCATCGTCCACCTCGCCTTCAGCGATGGCGACCCGGATGCGCCCTATATCGCCGCCATCACCCACGACAGCGAGCGGCCAGACCACATCACCAGCCAATGGCACAGCCGCAACGTCATCCGCACCAAGGCCAACAACAAGCTGCGCATGGAGGATTTGCAGGGCAAGGAACACATCAAGCTGGCCAGCGAATACGGTAAAAGCCAGCTGAATATCGGCCATCTGGTGGATGCCGCCCGCGCGCCACGCGGCGAAGGGTTTGAGCTGCGTACCGACCACTGGGGTGCCATCCGCGCCGGCAAAGGCTTGCTCATCAGCGCAGAAGCCAACGCCGTCGCCGCCACCGCCCAACTAGACATGACCGCAGCGCTGCATCAGCTGGAACAGGCCAACCGGCTGGCCAAAGCCCTGGCCGACGCTGCGACCACCGCCACCGCCCTGCCGCCGGATGTCCAGGCCCAGGTGGATCTGCTGCAACAGTCGCTCAAACAACTGGCACAGGCCGGCATCCTGATCAGCGCCCCGGCCGGCATCGGCCTCACCACCCCGCACACCATCCAGCAATCCGCCGGTGCCACGTACGCCGTCACCGCCGGGCAGCACATCAGCCAGGCGGCACTGGGCGACATCCGCCACAACGCCAACGGCGCCATCAGCCTGTTTGCCCGCAGCGGCGGCGCACGTCTCTATGCCAACCAGGGCAGCGTGGATATTCAGGCGCAAGGCGGCCCGCTGGCGGTGTCAGCCGCCAAAGCACTGCGGCTGAACAGCAACCAGCACATTACCGTAGCCGGGCACGACAGCATCGAACTGGCAGCAGGCGGCCATGGCATCCGCATCAGCGCCAAGGGGGTTGAAGTGTTTGGGGATATCAAGCTGCACGGCACGCTGAGTAATGAGGGGAAGGCGGGGCTGGAGCACGAAGACGACAGCTTTCCGCAAACCGATTTACTGCCAAACAAAGGCCTTTCACTGTAATGACGGAGTGACCGATGAATATCAGCCCACCCACCCTGAAGCAAGCCCAGCATGAGATGCCGGACAGCGAATGGCTAAACGCCTTATTACCCTCCACCACCCTGGGTGGCTATCCGGTAACCAGTCAATTCGAGTGGCACGGCGGCATGCATGTGCAACTCTCCGGCAGCGGTGAACAAAACAATGTCCGTGCCATTGCCAATGGCTATGTCCTTCATTACCGAGACTGTGGCCCTGGGGAACTGAATCCGGATGAAAACTCGCCCTTACGACGAAATGGACTCGACACCCCCGGCTGCGTAGTGATGCGGCATGAAACAGAAATAGGTAGTGGCCGGGATGGATACGTTGTTTTTTATTCGGTTTATCAAAACCTCGGCAAATTAAGCCCGGAAGTGATGATTGCATTCCAGCAGGGAAAAATACTGGCCCGCAAGCAAGTTATCGGCAAAGCGGGCTATACCGGTGGAATGAGCGGTTTTCATTTTGAAATATTCTGCAATACCGAAAACCTGAGAAGACTGACTGGTCGCACAAGCGGCAAGCTGGACTTAAGTAAAAACGGCAGAGAAAACATCATTTTTGGCGATAGCCATTTTTACATTCCGCAAGGAACAGCCTACTACAGCGGAGACAAAGCTCCCAAAGGCCAGAGCAAACCAGCGGGCACCACCACGCAAGACCTGTACGTCACCATGGAAATTGGCCACCGCGCTGCAACACTGACCACCCGTATTTTAGACAACGGTACATTTACACCCCTGTCAAACAAAACAATTCCACCGTCCTGGAGAAATTATGATACTGAGATGTATGAAAATGCAAAAAGTTTAAGTAAAGAAATTCTAGAGGCAAGCCTAAGCACGATTTATGAATATCTTCGTTACGGTCGCCTGATTTCAAAGAGCCACAACCGCGAACTTCCGGCACACGCCAGCATTTACCAGCAAATCACCACGCCACAGGGACTGGTCTGGATCAATATTCGAGACGAAAAAATCAAGAAATACAGCGATGCAGACTTTCCACACTGGCTGGGCTGGCATTTCGTAGATGATGACAAGACCCGTGACGGACTATGCCATTCCGCCTATATCCAGCAGCTGCTACTCCCCAAGGAACAAGAAAAAACCAAGCAAAAACTGGTCGCCGCGTTTTCTGCCAAGACAAACACACTATCCAGATTAATTTGCCAATTCAAAAGCGAGTGGGATGGCACAAAAATTGAAGAACGCTATGGCTGGATGAAAAAGGCAAGCTACCTCAACCCAAAATCCGAAGCCATGTCGGACAAGGCCTTTGATCTGTTAAAAGAAAAAATAAAGATTCTGTGTTTTTGGGAGAAAATAAAGCACAGAACCGGGGTAATGACCCACAAAATGTACTACCCGAATGAAGAAACGCATCACGACCGATCACTGGATGACAACATCTGGCACTTCCACCCACGTGAATTTATCCAAGTATTTCGCAAGTGCAAATGGTTTGGCAGTTTCGAGATGGAAAATATCTTCATCCCGATAATAGATAAAAGCAGGCCGAAAATTACACCACAACACCTGATTACCAGATATAAAAATGCCATCAATCAAACAGTGAGCAAGTACGGTTTTGATTATGGAAGAAGAACCATCCATTTCTTTGGCCAAGGCTGTGTCGAATGTACTCAACTGAGCAATATGACCGAAGTTGCTCAGCATCAGGATTACAGCAAAAAAATAGGGCTAGGCCTGGTAAAAGAATCCTTGCAACAGTACGAAATAGACCATGGGCATTGGTGGGGGCGAGAGCCCAATGAAAAATCAGAATTTTTTGCCAGAGAAAGATACAACAGCAAGGGAATAAAAATAGCAAACAGCTATAACTGGAAAGTTGGGAATCTTGATGGTGACGATGCGCAAAAATTCAGAGGTCGGGGCTTTAAGCAACTAACATTTTTA
>NZ_JBMDJV010000054.1:0-4471 GCF_057809375.1 Aquitalea sp. FG25 | reverse complement strand
GATACCGTTCCAGCGGCCCCGCGATACCGTTCCAGCGGCCCCGCGATACCGTTCCAGCGGCCCCGCTATCCACAGGCTGAACAGGCCGAAAAGCCAGCACTGGCGCGGGTTTGCGGGTTTCGGCAAAACCAAGCTAATCCGGTTTTAATCCTTTCTTAATCACCCAGCGGCTGCGCCGGGGCGGGCTGCGCCCTCCCCCGTACCGGCTCCCCCTCCCTCAAATCGACGCCCCCAGAGGGGGCAGACAACGGCCCCCAACCACTCCCCCCCGCCCCTCGCCAGCGAGGGGAGCGAGTCGCCCTCTGTCGTCAAGGGTGCAGGGGGACGGCCTTCGGCCTCAAACCCCCTACACCCATGACGGGAGCGTGGGTCACTGCGAGGGCATCAAGGGGCTTTCGCGGCATATCCTCAGTCGCTGCGCTCCCTGCGGTATTCCACGACCCCTTGACCCCCTCTCCGTTCCAAGACCGGGACAGCGGAGGGGCAGGGTCAAGGGCCAGCCCGGAAGCCGCAGCGCCCGCAGGGCGACCGGGTGAGGACTGGGGCGAAGCCGAACCCTTGACGCTGAACCGGAGCGGCAGACGTTCCAGTGGTGGGGTGCGGGGGTTTAGGCCGAAGGCCGTCCCCTGCACCCCTGCCACGTGGCGAACGCGGGGTGTGGGGCAGCGCCCCACGGTGTTCAGACGGCGGGCACCCAGTCCTTTACGGTGCGCTCGCTGGCGTTCTCTCTGACGGTGCGCAGGAAGGCGGCGAACTGGCGGCGTTGTTCGTCGTCGCGCAGCTTGTCGTACTCGGCCTGCAAGGCCGCAATCTGCTGGGCAATGGCGGCCATCTTGGGCGTGTCAGCAACGGCCATCAGCCGATGGTCAACCGGGAAGTCTTTAAGCCGTGCCTTCATGGCTGGCCCCTTGCGACTGTGACAGGTTGAACAAGGCCCGGTCATCGGCGCGGGTCAGGTACTTGTCGAGGCGATCAAGGAACTTGGCGCGGGTCTGTTCGTCGCGTTCCATCATGTCCAGCACCAAGGCACCAGCCAGAATCTTGCGGCGGGTGTCGTCGGAACGCTGACCCTTGAGCATGGTTTGCAGCTTGCGAGCCTCCACCATGTCACGCTGGGCCTTGAGCTGCTTTACCTGCTTTGCAGCCTCTTGCGCCCGTTTCTCTGCTGCTGCGATCTTGTCCTCGATTGATGCCATGTTGTTCTCCGCTGGTGGTTGCACGAATCGTCATTTTAGCGTAGAGGCGACGGGTGCGCGATGGGGCGCGAACGGCTAGAATAGCCGGGAGCGCAGACCCGAAGCGAACAGCGAAGGGCGCACTTAGAGTAATCCCCTGCGGGGATTACGTGCGGTCATGGGCTGCGCCCCTGACAACCCCAAAACCGGAGGCCCGCCGCCGTGGCGATCTACCACCTTTCAGCTAAACCGATCAGCCGTGCCCAAGGTCGCAGTGCGACCGGGGCAGCGGCTTATCGCGCTGGGGTGGAGATCACCGACGAGCGAACCGGCCTCGTGCACGACTACACCCGCAAGGGTGGAGTCCTGCACTCCGAACTCATCCTGCCGGGCGGTGGAACCGCCGACCGGGCCGAGTTCTGGAACGGCATCGAAGCGCACCACAAGCGCGGCGATGCTGTACTCGTCCGGGAGGTGGAAATCTCCCTGCCGACCGAGCTGACACCGGAGCAGCGGCAGGCGCTCGCCGTGGGCTACGCCCGCGAGCTGGCCGACCGCTACGGGGTGGCGGCTGACGTGGCGCTACACGCGCCGCGCACCGTCACCGACCGGGAGCTTGAAAAGAACCCCGACCAGTACCACGAGACAGACCCGGAAACCGGGCGGCGGCATAACGGCAACTGGCACGCGCACATCATGCTTTCGGCGTGTCACGTCCAGCCGGACGGCACGCTGGGCAAGAAGGCCGTGGAGCTGGACCCGATTCACTGCCAGCGGGCCAAGATCGAGAACATGGCCGACCGGGAGCGGGCGCGGTGGGGCGAGCTGGCGAACGCGGCGCTTGAGCGCCACGGCCACGAGGCCCGCATCGATCACCGGAGCCACGCCGAGCGAGGCATCGAGGCCGAGCCGTCGCAGCACCTTGGGCCACAGGCCCACGGCTACGAGCGGCGCACCGGCCAGCCGAGCGCCAAGCGCATCCAGCAAGAGCAGGAAGCCGCCGAGCGGCTGGCCCGCGCCAAGGCGCTGGGCGATCTGGAACGCCAAGGGAAGGCGCTCGACCGTTCCATCATCGACCTGTCAGGCGACATGCGGGGCGCGCTCCAAGAGCGCGACCAGTTGCAGGCCGAGCGCGACCGCCAGCCCGCGCCCGAGGTGAAGCAGGCCGCAGCCGCAGGCGTGGCCGACTTCCGGGCGATGTTCGAGGCGCAGAAGCTGGCCGAGCTGGGCAAGCAGCAGGCCCGCGAGGCGTTCGAGCGGCAGAAGGCCGAGCAGGAACGCCAGAAGCAAGCCGAACAGGCCCGGCAACAGGCGCAGGCCGACCGGCTCAAGGAGCTGGCCGACCAGAGGGAGCGCCAGCGCCAAGAGCGCGAGGCCAAGAAGCAGGAGCGGGACGGCCCCGGCTGGTCTCGATAGCATGTTGCGCTGTATGTGCATGTGCTGTACTATGTAGCTCAGGAGGTAGCACCCATGAGCGATGAAAAAACCACGATGACCATCCGGCTGGACAAGTCCCTGCGGGATGCCTACGACCGGGCGGCCAAGGCCAACGACCGCACCGGCTCCCAACTGCTGCGCGACTTCATGCGCGAGTACGTCAAGCGCCACGCGCAGGGCGACTTGCTGAAAGACGCCAAGGGGGTGAAGTGATGGACGCACAGCAGCAGCTATTCGGCCTCATGGCCGTGGCCGAGGAACACCAGAAGGCCGTCAAGGCCGCACTGGACGGGCTGACCGCAGAGCGGGCAGCACTCGCCAAGGAACGCGCCGCCGTGGCTCAGGCAGCGGCCAGCGTGGCCGGTGTGGCCGGCGAGGTGCGCAAGGCAGCAGCGGAGGCCGTTCCGGCCATCCAGAAGGCCGCAGGCGAGGCCGTAGGCGCTTCGGTGCGGCAATCCCTTGCCGGAGCCTCAGACGCGGCCGCAAAAGCGCTTGGCGAGGCTTCTAGGCCCATCGTCGGGCAGCTCTCGGGCGTGGTGAAGGCCGCAGGCGAGGCCGAGGGCAAGCTATCCGGCGCCGTTGCCGCCTTTGGCTGGCGTTGGGCCATGCTGGCCGGTGGTGCGGCAGCGGGCGGCATCGTGGCCGTGCTGCTGGCTGCCTGGCTGGCCGTCTGGTGGCAGCGCCACCAGGTCGAACAGTTGGCCGAGCAAAAAGCCGCGCTCCTGGGCGAAGTCGCCCAGTTGCAGGCGAACGCCGAGGACTGGGCCAAGCGGGGCGGTCGGGCCAAGCTGGAGAAGTGCGGCGATCAAGGCCGCCTGTGCGTCCGCATCGACAAGAGCAGCGGCTACGGCAAGGACGGCGACTACTTCGTGTTGCGGGGGTACTGACCATGAAAAAGCTCGATGACCTGCTGGCCCGAATCCCCGAGATGCAGGCTCGGGCGAAGCAACGCGCAGAGCGCGCCCCGTTGCCGGGTGCGCCTCTACCCAAGAACGTGGTGCAGCTCCCGCTATGGCCGGAGCCTGTCCGGGCGGTGCCGAACGGCTTTCTACGGTCGGCCCTGTTTGGCGCGATCGCCAAGGGGCGGCGGCGGTACATCAACGGCGAGGATCTCGCCGCCGTCGATGGCGTGACGATCCGCTACAAGGGCGAACGCCTCGACCAAGGCGACCTCGATGTGTGGGAAAGCGTGCTGCACGCCGTGCGCCTTCAGGAGCTGGGCAGCCAGTGCCGCGTCACGTCCTACGCCCTGCTCAAGCTCATGGGCAAGACCGACACCGGCAAGAACCGGACGACGCTACACAACCGCATCGAGCGGCTTGTAGCCAATGCCGTGACGGTCAAGCAGGGGCGCTACACCTACATCGGCGGCCTGATTCGCTTCGCGGCCAAGGACGAGGAAACGCAGGAGTGGGTCATCGAGCTGGACGAGAAGCTGCGCCCGCTGTTCGCAGGCGATCAGTTCACGCAGGTGGAATGGGGCGTGCGTCATGCACTGGACGGCCACCAGCTCGCGCAGTGGCTGCATGGCTTCTACGCCAGCCACGCCAAGCCGTTC
This sequence comes from Aquitalea sp. FG25, assembly GCF_057809375.1. Taxonomy (NCBI): domain Bacteria; kingdom Pseudomonadati; phylum Pseudomonadota; class Betaproteobacteria; order Neisseriales; family Chromobacteriaceae; genus Aquitalea; species Aquitalea sp. FG25. The sequence goes on along the minus strand of NZ_JBMDJV010000054.1, from coordinate 301 downwards.
CCGCTCAAGATCGAGACGCTGCACCGGCTCTGCGGTAGCGAGGCGGGCTTGATGAGCGACTTTGCCAAGAAGCTGCGCAAGGCGCTGGACGCCGTGGCCGAGGCCAGCGCGGCCCACGGCGAGGGGTTCAGCTACGACATTCGCGGCGACCTCGTGCACGTCGAGAAGAAGGCCCAAGGGGCGCAGCGGCGGCACTTGGCCAAGAAGGCCAGCAAGCCCCGGAAGCCCCGCGCTTGATACCGTTCCAGCGGCCCCGCGATACCGTTCCAGCGGCCCCGCGATACCGTTCCAGCGGCCCCGC
>NZ_JBMDJV010000053.1:0-5312 GCF_057809375.1 Aquitalea sp. FG25 | reverse complement strand
GGGTTTACGGATTTTCCTGTTGGTCGGGGCTAAATCTCACCGGCCTCGATCATCCGCACCAGTGTTGATATGTCCACTCCATAATTGACCTCTCGGCCTTTGCCGTCCTGTTGGTTTTGCATCGTGGCCTTACCTATGGCCCCAGGAGGAAGGCCGTACCCCATCTCCCCGCCAGGCACGAAAAAGCCGACACTCCGCTCCATCACAGTCTCAGGCCGGCGGCGTTCAAACTTCGGTCGGATGAACTGTTTCTTGTGCAGTCCCTCTGTGAACAGAATCTTGGCCCGGAGGGCTTCCCATGAATAGCCCCGGCCAGCGCGATCGGTGCAGCGAATCAGATTGTTCAACGACTCCGTGTAGGCATTGGTGACGGGGTTCTCAAAGAAACGCAGGATATAGGGCTGCCAGTTCGTCCAAGCACGGATCAGGTCGGAAAAGTGCTCGTAGATATCCGGTGTAACGCCCCGATACCATGCCTCGTATCGGGCTTGCGCCTGTTGCTTGGTCTTGGCGTCGTAGATGCCGTAGAAGTCTTCTTTGAGCCGGTATGCCAGCCCCAGCGCAGGATAGTTCTTCGTCCAGCCATCCAGGTTGAATGCTTCTTCCGGAGTCAGGTCACGCTCACGCTTCAACAGGATGAATCGGTCGTGCATCAGACCCCGGCGCTGCTTGGGCGTCAGCTCGGCCCGTAGTGCCTTTCTGACCTTCTCGATGGCTTCGTTGGCCATCTTCACTACGTGGAACTTGTCGATGACGATCCTGGCATCCGGCAGCACTGTCTTGACGGCATCCCGGTAGGGTTGCCACATGTCCATCGCCACGTACTCGATCTGCTCCTTGCCCTTGAGCTGGTACAGGTACTTGGCCACCGTGTCCTTGTTGCGGTTGACCAGCATGTCCACCACGGTGTTGTTCTCGATGTTGGTGATGACGCAGCGCGGTTTGATGAGATGGATTTCGTCGATCCCCATCCACTTCGGCGTCTCGAATGTAACCTTGGCTTCCAGGTCGCTGATGTAGTCGCGGAAGATGTTGCGGACGGTCTTCTCGTCCACTCCGGTTTCATCAGCCAGTGACAGGAAGGTGCGCTTCAACGACTGTTGACTGATCCACTTCACCAGCCGTTCCGTCATCTGCCGGTTCTCGGCCACCACAGGCAGTGGCGTGAAGAAAGTCTTCAGGCAATCGGGTGCCTGGCAGCGAAAACGCTTGGGGGCGATGTAGATACCGACTCGTTTGCCGTGCATCGGCAGGTCTTTGATCAGGCGCGGCTGCTCTGCACCACCCCAACCCTGAAATCGAGAAGACCCGCAATGTGGGCATTGACGGGTCGGCTCTATGGGTTCGGCATCGATGTGATAGTCGTGTTCGGTTTCTTCCACCGACAGTACACGGTACTGGGGCAGGTTCAGGATGTTGGCAGGCATGGAATACTTCCGTGGACCAGTATCTGGCTCTGTTTTGTAAGCGCCGCTATTTCACTAGGTGCAAGCCTGGATTGGCCGGCCTCACACTCTCGTTCGTCATCTGGCAGACGGTTTCATACAGGCGGGCCGCTGCCTTGAAGATCGGTGTGAGCGCCTGGCGATCGAGATCTGTAAATGCTGCGATTTGCAATGCATCCGGCGAAAAGTCTGCCTCCTGGACTACGCTTTCAACCAACGCCCACTTCTCTTTGTCCGCCATGAATGAAGCGCGTGGTGACATGGCTGAAACAGCGACGAAGCACCACATTGCTCCATCTTGCTCATCGCGGATGGAGCCATCAAATACCGTTCTAATGCCGCACTGCCGCATGATTTCTAATTGGTCGATCAGGACATCCATGGTCTTACTGTCCATAATCTTTACTGACCACCAAGCTTGGCCGAAATGGACTTGGCCAACGGCTCAATGACAGCCTTTCGCTCTTCAATCTGAAAGGTATCGCCATCGGCAAACACCTCGCAGCTTAGGTGAGCACCACCACCGGCTGCCGGTGTCAGCACAAGACGACCAAGCTCACCGATCGTGGTATGAGTCAGGTAATAGGCACAGACACCGCCAGGCAAGAACTCTCGCTTTGCGGTGACATCCGAAGGCCAGACAAAGGGACTGGTCATGGTTGACTCCATCCAGGCAGTTTTATCGGAACGACTCAGATTGACTCAAACACCGGGGCCGTTTTGAAGCGAATTGCTTTGCAATGTTCTCGGGCAAAGGTCATAGCTGCCGCCTCATCTACGAAAGGCCCGTGCACGATTGTTTCCTCATGTGCGCCTTCCGATACGAACCACTGGTCCAGCTCAAATGCACGGCCAGTCTGTTTGTTGATCGGGGCGCGGTTGTGCTCGGTGATGTTGGACACCATGCACACCAAGCCATCCTCCGGTAAATCAAACGGGGACTCATCCTTGGCGGCCTCCGTGCTGTAACCGAAGAATTGGATCAATCCTTCCTCTTCCGGGTAGAGATTGGCAGACTCAGCAAATGCTGCGGCCCGTGCGGCCATCTCCTCAAGTTCAGCGTTGGCTTGCGCGGCCTCTTCCTGCATTTGCGCCATAGTGAGAGGTTGCTTCACAAGGAACAGCTCAACGCGATAGATGCTCGAAAACTTGTCGGAGATACCTTGCAGAATGGTGTCCAGCTTCTTGGGGGTGAGGCCGTAGCGCACACGCTCCATCAGGAACAGACGAATGATGACCAGATCGTCGTCACCGGTTATTGCGTCGATTTGTTCGGCCTCGGACTGGAGCCAGCCACGCAGCTTCAGGGCGGAAACTTCCTCGGTGGGGTTCAGTATGGTAATGCGAAATTGGCCAGATGCCATAAGGTGCTCCCGTGATTGTGCTTATTTGACCAGGTATGGCTTGTTGATGGTGGCAGCGAGGTCGTCGCCTTTGTAGTACGGGCGAATCCAGACCAGCTTGCGCTCTTTGCTCTCCGGCCCGTGGGGCTGGCGTCGCCAGTGCCCTCGCACTATGAAGCGCACCAGTGGCTTACCGCCACCTGTGGTGTGGCCGTCACCCTCTGCTGTGCCTTTCTGAATCACGATAGGACCGACCGATGCTCCCACTTCCTGGTAGTCGAGAGCGGTGTAGCGGTTCATGGTTTGCAGTAGCTTCCGGCGCTTGGGCAGCGATGCGATGGTCATTGCCCGTGCTTCGATTTCTCGGCGCGGGCTTTCCCTTCCGGCCAGCTCAGCCTCATTCGACGACAGGTACAGAACAGCGTTGAGGACGATCCGATAGAAAGCCAGACCGTCAGTGTAGAAAGTGTCGTCGTCCTGGTGCTCGATGGCCTCTTCTTCCAAGTCCACATGCATCGCCATGCCCAGGTTGTCCGGCGTCAGAGTTTCCCAGTCCGTGCGCAAAGCCTGCTCCAGCGTCCAGTCATCGCCCAGGTACAGCTCGCGTTTGAGTGCGAGGTAGCTTGAATTCGGCTGCCTGGCATGCCATGCGCACATCAGTAATTTCCGGCCCGGCAGGCCTGCGCCGGCAGGGTGCATAGTGAGAAAGACGGAAACCGGCGCATCATAGTCCAGGCCGGAGGCATTCATGGCCCACCGCCCGGCATCGCCCCGGATGTTGTGCATCGCGTTGATGACGGTGCGCGATGTGAAGGTGAACAGGCATGTCGGAAACGGCAACTGGATCAACGACGCTTTGAGATTGATCTCGGTGTTCGCTAGGTGGTCGGCCAGGTTGTCGGAGAAGTGGAAGGTCTTCTTACCGGCGAGGGCAAAGTTCACCACGCTGTGGTACTCGTTATTCACAGTGCCGTAAAGGCTTGCAAAGTATGCCTTCGTCTGTGGCGGGGCGCTGGAGAGGATGGGAGATATTTCCTCAACACTAACGCCGGGATGGTCGGTCCCGTATCCGAGCAGCTCTGCATTCAGTCTCTCGATGAACGGCTGGAACCGGCTGTCGTAGTCGTCCACGCTATGAATGGCTTGCGGTGGGTTGGGGCCGCGCAGCAAATCTTCGGCATCCTGCTCAGCCAGTTCAATCAGGTGAGGGCGCAGCTTGCGCACGAAGTCGTAGTAGGTAGGGGGCAAAGCCATATTCACTGATCTCCGCATTCAACGACGCGGAAACGTTTTCTGCGGCGGGTTGGCGAGTCGTGTAACTCTGCAAAGGCATCAACGATACGGCCATCCTGATCAGTTATCAGGTAGCCTTTCGCCCTCAATTTGTCGAGGTAGTCTTGCCGGGTTGCTTGACTCTTAGGGAAGGTAAACCAGACCTTGAAACCTGCGCGGTAAGCCTGGTCAATCTCGGCCTGCAACGGAAGCTCTTCGATGACCTTGGCGGGCTTTGCTGCTCGTAGCAATTGGATAACCATGGCAGTGCCAGCGCCAAGCATAGCCAGCAACATGCCGGTTTTGCCATCCAGGTGATAAATCTCGGCCAGTTGAACACCCAGCCCCATGAAGGTAATCACCCATGGTAATTGCCAACAAGCCGCTCGTAGCAGTTCGGTGTGCTCAGCTTTTGTCATCGAATTAGGAGAAGACCGAGTGTTCATGGACGGGGCTTCCCCTTGTCTGCCACCTCGACCGCCAGCACTTCTACCTGTTCGGCCAATGTCGGCAGGTCGCGCTGGATCGTCTTCCATACGATCTCAAGGTCTACCTTGAAGTAGCCATGAGCCAAGGCATTGCGCATTTCATAGGCGAACGCCAGCGGCACCTCTGGGTGTGTATCGGCAAAGTCAGGATAGTGACGCTCGATATTGCGACTGGCCTCGCCAATGATTTCGAAGTTGCGGATCACCGCGTCCTGCACCAGCTCGTTCTCCAGGAACGCCAACTCGGCCATGTCCTCGGTGTAGCGATGAATACGTCCAATGGCTTCGAGAATGTGCGCCAAGTAGTCCGCCAGCCTTTGCTTGTCACGACTCATACCGGCACAGCCTCCGCGATAACCTGGGCACGGAAAGAGTCCGGCAGCGCCTTGGGGGTCAGTACATCGACCGGCACGCCCAGTAGCTTACGCAGTTCGTGGCGGATGGCACCGATATCCATCATCGTGGTGTCAGGAGTCGGGTCAATCAGGATGTCGAGGTCGCTGTCATCGGTATCATCGCCGTGGATGACCGAACCGAACACCCGTGCATTGCGAGCGCGATGGGCCTCAACGATGCTGCGGATGCTGGCCCGGTGGGCTTGGAGGGCTTCAGAGGGTTTCATGGCATCACCAACAGGTTTATCCGAATTAACGATGATTGCATCATAGAGAGATTGTCGCTACGATTCAACAGGAAATTCCGATTTACGGTGATTGTGACAAGTAGGCTTCAGGCCCAAAACCAACAGGTTTTTCCGCATACCC
>NZ_JBMDJV010000052.1:0-6455 GCF_057809375.1 Aquitalea sp. FG25 | reverse complement strand
GGGGTCACCTCAGAAAACGGAAAATAAAGCACGCTAAGCCGGTTGCAGCGGCCGTAGCGGCCTGAACTTGCCCGCGCCGATCTTGGCGCTGCTGCGCCAGAGGTAATCGCCGGTCAGGTTGATGTGCTCCCAGCCGAGCGGCGACAGGTACTGCAACAGGCCGTCATCGACGGCTTGACCGTGGCCACGCAAGGCGTTCGCGGCCCGCTCCAGATAGACCGTGTTCCATAGCACGATGGCCGCCGTCACCAGGTTGAGGCCGCTGGCCCGGTAGCGCTGCTGCTCGAAGCTGCGGTCGCGGATTTCCCCCAGGCGGTTGAAGAACACGGCGCGGGCCAGCGCGTTGCGCGCCTCGCCTTTGTTCAGCCCGGCATGCACGCGGCGGCGCAGCTCGACGCTTTGCAGCCAGTCCAGGATGAACAGTGTGCGCTCGATGCGTCCCAGCTCACGCAGGGCGACGGCCAGGCCGTTCTGGCGCGGGTAGCTGCCAAGCTTCCTGAGCATCAGCGAGGCCGTCGCCGTGCCCTGCTTGATCGAGGTGGCCATCCGCAGGATTTCATCCCAATGGGCGCGGACGTGCTTGATGTTGAGCGTGCCGCCGATCATCGGTTTCAACGCCTCGTAGGTGGCATCGCCCTTCGGGATGTAGAGCTTGGTGTCGCCCAGGTCACGAATGCGCGGGGCGAAGCGGAAGCCCAGCAGGTGCATCAACGCGAAGACGTGGTCCGTGAACCCTGCCGTGTCGGTGTAGTGCTCCTCGATCCGCAGGTCGGATTCGTGATACAGCAGGCCGTCGAGCACGTAGGTCGAGTCGCGCACGCCGACGTTCACGACCTTGGTGTGGAACGGCGCGTACTGGTCGGAGATATGGGTGTAGAACGTCCGCCCTGGGCTGCTGCCGTATTTCGGATTGATGTGGCCGGTGCTCTCGGCCTTGCTGCCGGTGCGGAAGTTCTGGCCGTCCGACGATGACGTGGTGCCGTCGCCCCAATGCTCGGCGAAGGGATGTCGGAACTGCGCGTTGACCAGCTCGGCCAGTGCCGCCCCGTAGGTTTCGTCGCGGATGTGCCAGGCTTGCAGCCAGGCCAGCTTGGCGTAGGTCGTGCCGGGGCACGATTCCGCCATCTTGGTCAGGCCCAGGTTGATCGCGTCGGCGAGGATCGTGGTCAGCAACAGGTTTTTGTCCTTGGCCAGGTCGCCTGACTTCAGGTGGGCGAAGTGCCGGGTGAAGCCCGTCCATTCGTCTACCTCCAGCAGCAATTCGGTGATCTTGACGTGCGGTAGGATCATCGCCGTCTGGTCGATCAGGGCCTGTGCGGTATCGGGCACCGCCGCATCGAGCGGCGTGATCTTCAGGCCCGACTCCGTGATGATGGCGTCCGGCAGCTCGTTGGCCAGCGCCATGCGGTTGACGGTGGCGAGCTGCGTTTCCAGCAGCGTCAGCCGGTCATGCAGGTACTGGTCGCAATCGGTGGCCACGGCCAGCGGCAATTCGCTGGCCTGCTTGAGGCTGGCGAATTTCGCGGGCGGCACCAGGTAGTCCTCGAAGTCCTTGAACTGGCGCGAGCCTTGCACCCAGATGTCGCCGGAGCGCAGCGCGTTCTTCAGCTCCGACAGCGCGCACAGTTCGTAGTAGCGCCGGTCGATGCCGGTGTCGGTCATCACCAGCTTCTGCCAGCGCGGCTTGATGAACTCGGTCGGCGCGTCGGTGGGCACCTTGCGGGCGTTGTCGCTGTTCATGCTGCGCAGCACCTCGATGGCGTCGAGTACGTCCTTGGCGGCGGGCGCGGCCCGCAACTTGAGCACGTCGAGAAATTCCGGCGCGTAGCGGCGCAGCGTGGCGTAGCTCTCGCCGATGCGGTGCAGGAAATCGAAGTCCTCGGGTTGCGCGAGCCGCTGCGCTTCGGTGACGCTCTCGGCGAAAGCATCCCAGGACATGACGGCCTCGATGGCGGCGAACGGATCGCGGCCCGCTTGCTTGGCCTCGATCAGCGCCTGGCCGATGCGCCCGAACAGCCGCACCTTGGCATTGATCGCCTTGCCGGATGCCTGGAACTGCTGCTGATGCTTGTTCTTGGCGGCATTGAACAGCTTGCCCAGGATGCGGTCATGCAGGTCGATGATTTCGTCGGTGACGGTGGCCATGCCCTCGATGGCGAGCGCCACCAGGGTCGCGTAACGCCGCTGCGGCTCGAACTTCGCCAGGTCGGCGGGCGTCATCTGGCCGCCCTCGCGGGCGATCTTGAGCAGCCGGTTCTGGTGAACCAGCCGCTCGATGCCGGAGGGCAGGTCGAGCGCCTGCCACGCCTTGAGGCGTTCGATGTGTTCCAGCATGTGCCGCGAGTTCGGTTTGACCGGGGATTGCCGCAGCCAGGCCAGCCACGTCGTCTTGCCGTTGTCGCGGCGCTTGAGCAGATCGTCGAGGCGACGGCGATGCACGTCCGTCAGCGGCTCAGCCAAGGCGTCGTAGAGACGCCGGTTGGCGCGGGTAATCGCTTCGGCGCTCGCCCGCTCGACGGCGTTGAGGGCGGGCACAATGACCGACTGCCGCCGCAGGTGCTCGATCAAGGCTCTGGCCAGCACGATGCCCTTGTCGGTTTGCATGGCCAGCTCGGTCAGCAACTGGACAGCCTGCCGGTAGTGGCCAATCGTGAACGGCTGGAAGCCGAACACCGTTTGCAGCTCGACCAGGTGCTCGCGTCGGGTCTGCTCACGCTGCCCGTACTCGTCCCAGCTTTCGATGCCGACCTTGAGCTGGTTGGCGACCAGTCTCAGCAATGGCGGGAACGGTGGCTCATCAGCGCCAAGGATGACGCCGGGAAAGCGCAGGTAGCAGAGCTGCACCGCGAAGCCCAGCCGATTGGCCGGGCCGCGCCGCTGCCGGATGATGGAGAGGTCGCTTTCGCTGAACGTGTAGTGACGGATCAACTCATCCTTGGTGTCCGGCAACGCCAGCAGGCTTTCGCGCTCGGCGGCGGAGAGGATCGAACGGCGGGGCATGCGGTTTCCTTCTTCTTGAAAACGTAGGTTTGTGACAAGCCCGCCAAGGCAACCGGCGCGGCACGGGAATCAAGGCATTGCGATTCTCGAAAATAGTTCTTGAAATTCTATTCTTGATTGCATATCATCTCAACGAGTTTCGATAAGAAAGGATGCGCATGCGACCGTCTGTTGTGCTTGACATGAAGCGAAGCGCAGTGCGTGAAGCGGTAGGCCGCTTTCGCGCCGCGAACCCGCGCGTCTTCGGCTCGGTGCTGCATGGCACCGACCGGGATGGCAGCGACCTCGACCTGTTGGTCGATGCGCTGCCCGGTGCCACGTTGTTGGACTTGGGCGATTTGGAAGAAGAACTGAAATCGCTGCTCGGCGTTGACGTCGATCTGCTGACTCCCGGCGACCTGCCGCCGAAGTTCCGGGCCAAGGTGCTCGCGGAGGCGCAACCGATATGAGCGAGAACCGCCTGCCCGATTACCTCGACCACATTCAGCAGGCCGCAACCGATGCGCGCAGCTTCGTGGAAGGGATGGCCAAGGACGACTTCTTGGCCGACAAGCGCACCCAGCAGGCCGTCATCATGAGCCTGATCGTCATCGGCGAGGCGGCCACAAAGGTGATGGATGGCTACGTCGAGTTCACCCAGGCGCATGCCGACGTGCCGTGGCGCAGCATGCGCAATATGCGTAATCGCATGGCTCACGGCTATTTCGACATCAACCTCGATGTGGTGTGGGAGACGGTACAGGAATGGCTGCCGGCGTTGCTCCAGCAATTGCCCGCCGTGCGTCAGGATGCCGACGATGAAGACCGTAACGACAAAGGCATGGAGCCATGACCAATCAAGCCGCCGATGTTCGGCCCCTCTGGCGTGTTCGATCCCGCGACCTATGAGCCGCGCTCGGGCAAGACCTTCTGGATGGCCGCAACGGACGTGAGTTCGCTGGTGGGCAAGGAGGCAGCAGCCGACACGCTCATCGGCAACTGCACGACCGCACGACCAGCCTCCCGTTCAAATTCGAGTTAGAATTCATATCCAGCCTGTCTGGGGGCACTGTGAAAGAGGGATCTCCGATGACTGTTGAATCGAGAATATTTTCTGTAGCCGAGTATGTTCAGCCGTCCGAAGGCGAGCCTATTCGTTCCGTTGTGCTTGAAACCCGAGACTCAATTATCGTGGTTTGGCATGTCCATCCCGGGCAGGAAATTGCGGCTCACATTCATCCTCACGGCCAAGACACGTGGACTGTTTTGTCGGGAATGGCTGATTACTTTCAGGGCAATGGGATTGTTCGTGCCCTCAGGGAAGGTGAGATAGCCGTGGCAAGACCGGGCCAAGTGCACGGGGCGCGAAATACAGGTACCGAGCCATTTGTGTTCGTCTCGGTTGTGGCATCAGCCAATGCCGGTTTCGTATTGGCTGAGCGATAGAGCCCAATCTCTGGAGTTGGTCCAATGAGCGGTCGGGGAGATAGGTAACAGACATGCAGCGGACACGGCTGCTAAACCAGGTCGCAAACCTCCTTGCGTCGCAGCGTGCCGCAAGCGACGCGATCAATCGAATGGGGTCGGCATGAGACTGAACACCATCCAGTTCCCGACCGCGTAGCCGCCTGTCCTGCCGATCAGGTCTTGACCATCGACGCCTGGGATCAGTCCTGAATGTTCTTGGAGACCACTACGTTATGAGCCGCAGCCGCCGCAAAACACCCATCGTCGGGCACACGACCTGCGGCAGCGAGCGCGAGGACAAGAAGCTCTGGCATCAGCGCTGGCGCACCCGTGAGCGCACGGCGCTGACCAGCGCGTCGCCCGAAGCCCTGAGCGCCCATCTGCCCCTGCTGGAAAACCAGGCCAGCAGCGTCTGGTCGATGGGCAAGGATGGCCGCTCCTACTGGCCCGTCAAGCGCCAGGCCGCCACGGCGGATCGCATCGCCAATCACAAGGGACGCAACCCGCAAGAACGCGCCTCCCTGAAAAAGCGCCTGCTGCGCAAGTGGATGAGCAAATGAAGCTCTCCTTCCATCAGCACATTGCGCTGTTCTGGATGATCGGTGCTCCGGGCGTCTTCGCGCCCGTGATCGAGAACGCCAAGCGGCCCGATGCCGGCGCCGTCATGGCGTGGGGTGTCGCGATCGTGGCGGTGATGATCCTCTTCACCCCTTTGCTGCTGCGCTGTCCACCATTCCGGCGCTGGTATGGCCGGACGGATGCGCTGTCGGAGCGGCAGCGCCAGGCGCTTGCCGAGCGCGGCCTGCGCCGCTACTACCAGACCGCTTTCGATGACGGCTACGTGCCCCGCGTGATGCCCTACGTGTGGCGCATCATCTGGACGGTCGGCGGGTTGATGGCTGTGACCGCCGTACTGCCTACCAACACCGGACGGCCAGCCTTCGATGCCTTGGTGGTCTTCTCGACCTGGTATCCGATAGGCGTGATGCTGCTGGTTTTCGCGTCGAGGCCCCTTGGCCGGTTGATTCGCCAAAGAGCACAGGAGCGGCGGAAATGAGCACGTCAACCATCGAGGCGCTGGCCAGCGCCTGGGCAAGGATTGCCGAGGAAGCGGAATTCCCCGCTGACTACGAGGGGACTGCCACACCACAAGCGCATCGGGCTAGCGAAGCTATTCAGGAGCAGATTCGGGAGCGCATCGTCGCCACCAACGACATGCGGCTGTTCAGCCTGCTGCACCTGCTGGGTCAGGCGTCGCTGCGCATGGAGCAAGCGCTGTGGCCGGAGGATTACGAGCGGATGACGCGCGAGGTTGAGGAAGCCCTGCGGCAAGCCACCGACGCCAACGCCAGATCGTACACCCACGAAGAAGTGATGCAGGCGATGCAGGAACGCATCGACCGGGCGCGAGACAAGCCATGTTGATTGGCTATGCGCGCGTCTCGACGCAGGATCAGAACCTGGAGCTGCAACGCGAAGCCTTGAGCAAGGCCGGATGTAAAAAGGTCTTCGAGGACAAGGTGAGTGGCACGCGGGCAGACCGGCCTGGCTTGGCCAAGACGCTCGAAATGCTGCGCGAAGGCGATACTTTGGTCGTCTGGAAGCTCGACCGGCTGGGCCGGTCGGTCAAGCAACTGGTCGATCTGGTCGGCGATCTGCACAAGCACGGTGTCCAGTTCAGGAGCCTCACCGACTCCATCGACACCGGCACACCATCCGGGCGGTTCTTCTTCCACGTCATGGCGAGCCTTGCCGAAATGGAGCGCGAGCTGACCGTCGAGCGCACCCGCGCCGGGCTGGAAGTCGCCAAGCAGCTCGGCCGCAAAGTCGGCCGCAAGCCGAAGATGACCGACAGCAAGATCGAGTCGGCCAAGAAGCTGCTGGCCAGCGGGGTGCCGCCCAAGGACGTGGCCAAGAACCTCGGCGTGTCCATTCCGACGCTGTACCGCTGGGTGCCAGCCTCCACGCACGCTTAGCGTGCTTTATTTTCCGTTTTCTGAGACGACCCC
>NZ_JBMDJV010000051.1:0-9989 GCF_057809375.1 Aquitalea sp. FG25 | reverse complement strand
GAAGGCGAGATGGTAGGGATTGCGCATGTACAGGGGCCTGGGGTGGGTCAGATGGCGACCTGCCATTCCTGGCAGTCGTGAATAAGGCGTGGATGAACAGGGCAGCGGCACAGCACCAGGTCATTGTTGAGTGCCAGGGTTTTGCCCTTGATATTGTTTTGTCCCAAGGAGCCGCGCGGCCCGATCATGGCGATGACACCGATACTGTTGCAGACGTCACAGCGCACTTTGGCTCCGATGAAGGACACCGGAATGCCACGCAATGTCGGTCCATCAACCATGCCTTCCACGACTTCGCCGCGTCCGGTGATGCGGCAGCCCTGGCGGATGACAAATCTCATGCGCTTGCTCCTGTTGTGGTTGGTTCCGGCGGCAGAGCAATGCCAGCCCAGTGCTGATTTTCCTGCTGGGCGTGCCAGCCAACCGCTTGCTGCCGTAGCATCGCCGCTTCCAGTGCCATTGCCGCCATGACCCAGCAGCCCAAGGCGCCGGGGTTCCCCCAGTAAGGCTCATGTTCCACGGCATCGATTTGCCAGCCTGCTGCAGACAGCTCTTCCGGGCTGTCATGGTTCAGGCTGAAAAAGGACGTGGGTGGATTGGCCAGTGCAGCATTGCGCTGAGCCAACGCCAGATGTTCGGATGCGTGGAACAGCACTGGTCGGGACAGGCTGCCGCCATCCGGCATATTGCTTGCCAGCATGGCAAAGGCGGCTTCGGCAGCGGGTGGGCCATGGCTTGCACCGAAGCTGGCCGCCGGCGTGACAGTGCCTGCCAGCAGGTGATAGCCGGTGTGTTGCCGGGCGTGGAGTGCGTCAATCACCAGGTCGATATCTTCCGGGCTGTGCAAGCGCTGAGGGCGGGAAGTCAGCAAGATGCCCAGTTCGCTGGCATGCTGCCGAAAACGTAACCATGCATCTTCGCTGCCATGCCAGGAGACCGCGACCGATGTGTGCCACACCGCTTGCGGCCAATCGGCCATCATGGTGGCCAGCTTGGCGGGGAGGTAATGGGCGGCGGGCTGCTGTTGTTGCAGATCTTCCTCACCGAATGACATTTCGGGTGATGCGGCTATATCGTCCGCTGCCGGGGCGTCGATTTCTTCGCTGGTTTCATCATCTGCAACGGCATCGTCGCCGGTCGCATAAATCTCCCACATGGCTTCGTCTGTATCCTGCTTGCTGTCTGCTTCGGCGATGGATTCAGGCTCAGCCAGATAGGGCGGTGCTGCGGATTCGAATTGGGGGACTGGTAACAGATTGCAGAAGGGCACTGGTTTTTCCCGTTGTTGCCGCAGCAGAATCTGACGATCCCCCGCGTGCATGCAGGCCGGGCCAAGCAAGGCGATATGCGGGATATAAAGCCGTGCTTGGCGGCGCTGTTCTTCCTGGTGATACGCGGCAAGATGCAAGGCATTGCGGTGATCAACAATCCAGCCAGCCAGCAGCCAGCCGCTGTAGCGCAACAACGTCCAGAAGCTGGCTAACATAAAGCCGGGCGCGGCAGACTTGAGCCAGAAGCCGGTCAGCGGAGCCGCCTTGGCGGTGTTGACTGCCGTGGTGTAGAGGCTGATCAGTGTTGAAAGCAGAGTGCAGGCGAGAATCAACATGACATAGCGCGGCCAGCGGGGCTTGCCAGGTAAGGCTTCTTGTCGCAGTTGATTTTCGGATGCTTGCATGCCGTACTGACCAGTCGCTTGGGGCTATAGATCGGGCATTACACTGCGTGACATTTGGATCAGCAATGTCCACTCAGCCAGTTTGACCGACCAGCCTTGTCTAAAGAATGGTTGGTAGCGATTGGACTGTGTCGGGAATGGCGCGCAATGACGGTAAGCCAATGCAAGGCAGGAGGGGCGTGTTGGCAGACAAGTGCAAGCGGTCACCGCCAGCTGGCAAAAATGCATTCCCCCAAAGGCCGGGTGGTGCTAGATCTGATAAGCAGACCGGCAGGGGATGACGGAGGGAGATGCCCACCCGGGGGGCAGGCCATGGTGATCAGCGGCTACTCAGTAACACGCAGGGTTGGCCATCAAGTTCGAATTGCGCATCCACCTGCATGCCCAGCCGTGCATGGGCTTTGAGCGAGGCCGGGTTGCTGGCATGAATGAACAGCACCGCCTGCTGGCCGGGCAATTGCTGCTGCAGCTGCCGCCACATGGCGGCCAGCAGGCCCTGGCCGCGTGCCCGTGCTGCCAGGCAAACCGGACCATAGAAATAGAATGGCCCGCTGCCGCGATGCAGCTGTGCCATCTGTGCCGCAACCGGGCTGTCCTGATGCTGGCTGCTGCTGGTAAACAGCACGCCCAGCAGGCCGGCGGCGTCTTCCGCCAGCAGAACCGGCATGCCGTCGGCCAGGGCCTGTGTCAGCCAGTGGCTGATTTTTTCTACCGGAAAGTCACCATGCAGGCTACCGCCCTGGCTGCTGCTTTCGGGCAACATCAGCGCGTCAATGGCTTCTGCGTCACTTTCCTTGGCATTGCGCAACCGTGGCGGCATGGCTTTATCTCCTGCGGGAATTCATTCCAGATTCGGCTTGTGCTTGTTGGCGACGCGAATATAGTGCTCGGCGGAATACTTGAAATAGGCCAGCTCTTGTTCGGTCAGCTTGCGCGCTTGCTTCACCGGATTACCAAGATAGAGGTAGCCGGATTCCAGCCGCTTGCCCGGTGGTACCAGGCTGCCGGCACCAATCAGCACCCGGTCTTCGATGACGGCGCGATCCAGAATGATAGTACCGATGCCCACCAATACTTCATCGCCAATGGTACAGCCATGCAGGGTGACATGATGGCCGATGGTAACGTGCTTGCCGATGTGCAGCGGTGCACCGGCCGGGTCGCTATCGCGCTTGTGGGTGACGTGCAGCATGGCAAAGTCCTGGATATTGCTGCCTTCGCCGATATGAATGGCATTGACGTCGCCACGGATCACGGCAAACGGCCACACCGAGGCATCGTCCGCCAGCGTGACATCACCGATCACCACGGCTGCCGGATCGATATAGCAGGAGTCGGCAATCTGCGGTGCGCTGCCATCGTAGGGGCGGATATTGCGATTCATCAGAACGTCCTCATCTAACAGGTTCAAGATTCCCTATCATATAGCAATGGTTGCTGCCGGTTCGCTGGTGTGCAGCCTGATTTCGATACCGGCGCAGTGCTGTGCCAGCCACTGCCAATTGCCCACAGGAAGTGAACAATGAGCCAGAACCCGCTCCTCGACTTTACCGGACTGCCACGCTTTGCCGAGATTCGCCCCGAACACATCAGCCCGGCCATCGAACAATTGCTGGCCGAGGCGCGTCATACCGTGGCGCAGCTGACCGCCCATGTGGACAGCCCGAGCTGGGAAAACTTTGTCGATCCGCTGACCGATGCCACCGAGCGCCTGTCGCGTGCCTGGGGTGTGGTGGGGCATCTGAATGCCGTGGTGAATACGCCGGAACTGCGTGATGCCTATAACGCCAATATTGCGCCGATTTCCGAATTCTGGACCGAACTGGGGCAAAACCTGGATCTGCTCGGCCAGTTCAAGGCCATTGAAAGCAGCCCGGCCTATGCCGGTTTCAATGCGGCACGCCAGAAGATCATCCAGAACGACCTGCGCGACTTCCGCCTGTCCGGTGCCGAGCTGCCGGAAGCGCAGCGCCAGCGTTATGCCGCCATCCAAAGCCGTCTGGCCGAGCTGTCCGCCCGTTTTGAACAGAACGTGATGGACGCCACCGACGCCTTCAGCCTGTATCTGGAAAACGCCAGCGAACTGGATGGTGTGCCGGAAGATGCGCTGGCGCTGTTTGCCGCCGCCGCCCAGGCGGATGAAAAAACCGGCTACAAGATCACCCTGCAGTTCCCGTTTTACTTCCCGGTGATGCAGTACGCGCACAACCGCGCGCTGCGCCAGAAGCTGTACGACGCCTATGTGAAGCGTGCTTCCGAGTTTGGCCTGGCCGAACACGACAATACCGAAATCATCCGCGAAAAGCTGCAGCTGACGCGCGAAGAAGCCCAGCTGCTGGGCTTTGCCAATTATGCCGAGCTGTCGCTGTACACCAAGATGGCGGAAAGCCCGGCACAGGTGATTGCCTTCCTGCGCGACCTGGCTGCCCGTGCCAAACCGTTTGCGGTAAAAGACCGTGCCGAGCTGGAAGCCTTTGCCAGCAAGGAGTTGGGCCTGGCTGATCTGCAAGCCTGGGATATTGCCTACGCAGCGGAAAAACTGCGCGTGGCACGCTATGCCTTCTCCGAGCAGGAAGTGAAGCAGTACTTCCCGGAAAGCAAGGTGCTGCCTGGCCTGTTCGGGGTGGTCAACACCCTGTACGGCGTGGAGGTGCGCGACAGTTCGGCCCCGGTATGGCATGACGATGTGCGTTTCTACGACATCATCAAGGATGGCCAGCTGGTAGGTAGCTTCTACTTTGATCTGTACTCGCGCGAGGGCAAGCGCCCCGGTGCCTGGATGGACGACGCCCGAGGCCGCCGCAAGAAGGGCGACACCATGCAAACTCCGGTTGCCTACCTCACCTGCAATTTCACCCGCCCGGTGGGCGACAAGCCAGCCTTGTTCACCCACGACGAAGTGATCACCCTGTTCCATGAGTTTGGTCATGGCCTGCACCACATGCTGACCCAGGTGGATGAGCTGGGCGTGTCCGGCATCAATGGCGTGGAGTGGGATGCGGTGGAACTGCCCAGTCAGTTCATGGAAAACTTCTGCTGGGAATGGGATGTCCTGCAAGGCATGACCGCCCACGCCGAAACCGGTGCAACCCTGCCGCGTGACTTGTTTGACAAGATGCTGGCCGCCAAGAACTTCCAGAGCGGCATGATGACAGTGCGTCAGCTGGAGTTCTCGCTGTTCGACATGCTGCTGTACACCGACTTCGACCCGGCAAGTGGCGACTGGCTGACCCTGCTGGATACCGTGCGGCAGGAAGTGGCGGTGAACTTTCCGCCGTCTTACAACCGCTTCCCCAACAGCTTCAGTCATATCTTTGCCGGTGGTTATTCGGCGGGGTATTACAGCTACAAGTGGGCAGAAGTGCTGTCGGCTGATGCCTACGCGGCCTTCGAAGAAGCGGGTGGTGCCAACCCGGCCACTGGCAAGCGCTTCTGGGATGAAGTGCTGGCCGTCGGTGGCAGCCGTTCGGCGCTGGAATCCTTCCGCGCCTTCCGTGGCCGTGACCCGCATATTGACGCCCTGCTGCGCCATTCCGGCATGGTGGAAGAAGCCGCCTGAAGCGCTGACAAATATTTGTACGGGGGAGGGAACTCCCCTGATTTGCGCCGGCTCTAATCTTTGCTCAACGGGTTATCTCCAAGAGCAGCAAGCGAGCCAGACGCTTATCCCTGCCCCCAAGGACATCGATATTGTGTCTTTTCCTGCCCCCAATCCCCCTTGGGGGTATTTTTTTGGCTGCCGGATGGCTGTGTCCGATTCTAGACAAGCCTTCTCGCTTTCTTTTCAGAATGCGAGGCTCCCTTGCAGGGCAAGGGCGGGGGGAAGGGGAATAAATGAGAAGGCTGCGGAAGCAATAACTTGATCGAAAGGGCCCGGCTTTGCCGGGTCCAGTGCAATCGCATCACATTATTTCTTCAGCAGCCTGACACCGCCTGCTGGCGGTGTTGTTTGGTGCTTTCAGTGAGATGACGCCTCGGTGAAACGGCCTATTGCCATCTTGGTACATGACCGGGCGCAGGGCTGAATCGCCATTTCACTAAAATCAGCTGGAAGGTTCGCTGTTTGCCTTGTCGGGATGATGCGGACGATGATGCTGGGCAAAGCCGGGCGTGCGCAGGGTGAAGGCATCACTAAAAGGGCGCAGCGTGGAACGATTGGGATTCTTGGTGGGGCAGAGGGGATGTTGCTGGGAATGCAGGGGTTTGGATTGTCGGGACAATTTTTGTCTACCAGTGATGAACACGAAACCATTCTAGCCAGCATCCGGGTTGCTGGCAAATTTGATCAAATATAATGTTGTTTATTTGCCTGCCCTGCCGGGTGGGCGGTGCAATCTGGGGTGTTTCCTGCGGGGTGGCTAACCGATTTTTCTGCCAGCCTGCTGTTTGTAATAAATCAGCACAGAATTGCCATCTTCCCGCGAAATTAATCGGGTAATATGGCGTCGATTTTCAGCCATGTTCTGAGCGCAGCAAGCAGATGCATGTGCTGGCCGTTGATGGCGACATCACCGATTACATGCGGCCGCAGCACCAACACTGCGGCCGGTTTCATTGCCGGGCGGGATGCCCTGTGCGCATCCGTCCTTTGTTGATGAGGACAAAATGGTTTTTAACCGTTCCATCCGGCCTGAGCGCCTGATCCTGCTGGTGTCGCTCGGGCTGGTTCTGTTTTACAACTTCCCGTTCTGGCGCGAGATGTTGCGCATTGTCGGTCCGCTGGATGCTCACGGCATCAAGTTGTTGCTGGAGTCCTTCCTGCTGGTGACGGCGTTTTACAATCTGGTGCTGTCGTTGTTTAACTGGCCTTATCTCGGCAAGCCGCTCATTGCCCTGTTGCTGCTGATCAGCTCTTTCATCAGCTATTTCATGAATCAGTACGGGGTGATGATCGATGTGCACATGGTGCAGAATGCGGTGCAGACCGATCACAAGGAAGTGCGTGATCTGCTGACCGGCAAGATGGCACTGTTTGTTGTTGTGCTTGGGCTGCTGCCAGCCTGGTGGGTGTTCCGTCGGCAGATCCAGTGGCGTCGCCCGTTGAAAGAAGGTGGCGTGCGCCTGCTGACCGTGCTGATTTCAGCTGCCGTGCTGGTGGGCATTGCCTTTGCTGCCTATCAGGACTTTGCCTCACTGTTCCGTAACAATCGCCAGCTGCGCCATTACCTGACTCCTTTCAATTACCTGCAGGCGACCAATGGTTATATCCAGGACCATTATTTCAGTGGCCCGGTGGTCGTCAGCCCGCTGGGTGAGGATGCCAAGCGCGCGGCAGCCTGGAGTCAGCACAAGCGCAAGACTGTGTTTGTGCTGGTGGTGGGTGAAACCGCACGGGCCGATCATTTCTCGCTCAACGGCTATCCGCGCAACACCAATCCGAAACTGTCGGCCCAGCCGGGTTTGATCAACCTGCCTAATGTCTATTCCTGCGGTACCGAAACCGCCGTCTCGGTGCCCTGCATGTTCTCGGATATTGGTCGGGCCAATTACAGTGGTGACAAGGCGGCACGCCAGGAAAATGTGCTGGATGTCCTCAAGCGTGCCGGTTATAACGTGATATGGCGCGACAACCAGTCCGGCTGCAAGGACGTGTGTAACCGGGTGACGCTGGAAGATGTCACCACTAGTAAGGACGACAAGCTGTGCAGTACGGGCGAGTGCTGGGATGAAATCCTGCTGCAGAACCTGCAGCAGAAGATTGACCAATCCGACCGCGACGTGGTGCTGGTGCTGCATCAGATGGGCAGTCATGGCCCGGCCTATTACAAGCGCTATCCGCCAGCCCTGGAGCAGTTCAGGCCGGTATGCCAGACCAGTGAACTCTCACGCTGCCCGCGTGAGCAGATCGTCAACGGCTTTGATAACACCATTCTGTACACCGACACGGTGCTGTCCGGCCTGATCGATTTCCTGCGCGCCAACCAGCAACGCTATAACACCGGCATGCTGTACATGTCCGACCATGGTGAGTCGCTGGGCGAAAATGGCATGTATCTGCATGGCACGCCTTATCTGTTTGCGCCGGAAGCGCAAAAGCATATTGGTGCCATGATGTGGTTCTCCGACAGCTTCCAGCAGGAAGTCGGGCTCAACCAGCGTTGCCTGGAAGGGCGCAAGGCAGAGCCTTACTCGCATGACAATCTCTTCCATTCGCTGCTGGGTTTGCTGGGTGTGCAGACCAGTGTCTACAACAAGCAGCTGGACATGTTTGCGCCTTGCCGACAGTAGTTGCGATTTCCGATTCAGATGCAGCCGCCGCTGTGTGCGGCTGCCTTAAGTAAACGAGAACTGAAGATATGCAATTAGCCACCTGGAACGTCAACTCACTCAAGGTACGCCTGCCGCAGGTCGTGGAATGGCTCACACAGAGCCCGGTCGATGTGCTTTGCTTGCAGGAACTGAAGATGGATCAGGATGTTTTCCCGCTGGCCGAGATTGAAGCCGCCGGTTATCGCGCTGCCTGGTTCGGTCAAAAGACATACAACGGAGTGGCCATTCTAGTGCGCGCGCCATTGCAGCTGGAAGACGTGGTATTGGGGATTCCCGGCTATGACGACCCGCAGCGCCGGGTGATTGCCGCCACGGTAAACGGCGTGCGCGTGATTTGTGGCTACTTCGTCAATGGCGAGGCCGTTGATTCGCCCAAGTATCCGTACAAGCTGGAGTGGCTGGGCAAGCTGCATGACTACGTGGCCGACGAACTGACCCGTCATCCGCAACTGGCGCTGCTGGGCGACTACAATATTGCCCCGGAAGACCGTGATGTGTATGACCCGGAAAGCTGGCACGAACAAGTACTGTGCAGCACACCGGAGCGCGAGGCCTTTCGCGGGCTGATTGCGCTGGGACTGACCGACAGCTTCCGCCTGTTCAATCAGGAGGACAAGCAGTACAGCTGGTGGGATTACCGCGCCATGATGTTCCGTCGCAACAAGGGCGTGCGTATTGATCACATCCTGATTACCCCGACCCTGCAGGCGCGGGCGGTGGATTGCGTCATCGACAAGACACCTCGCAAATGGGAGCGTCCATCCGATCACACCCCGGTGGTGCTCACTCTGGCAGACTAAGCTGCTGCAACCCGTAAAACAGCCCGTGAAGGGCCGTTTTGCATTGGCAGGCAACACCCTGGCGGGAACAGGGCAAAGCTTGGCTTAGCTCAATAGTTTGCATATTAGCATTTGCTAAACTTTGTTGATGAATAGCTAATCCAAGGTGCCATCATGAGCCGCAACCACCCACCGCTGCCGTGCAACCCCTATTACGAAGGGGTGCCGGACTACATGACCGAAGTCTACGACTGGGCCTACGTCAACCCGCGCCGTGCCGCGCTGCTGGACCGTAATCTGGTGGTCAGCACGCTACTGTTTCTCAATGACCAACGCCTGATGCGGCGCTATCTGCAGCAAATCCGTCCCGGCATGCGGGTGTGGCAAGTGGCCCATGTGTATGGTGATCTGGTACAGAAGGCAGCTGCCAAGGTACGCAAGCATGGCGAATTCATTCTGACCGATATCACCCCGGTACAGGTTGAACATGGCGTGCGCAAGCTGGCCTGCTATCCACAGGCACGTGTAGAACGGGCCGATGCCGCCAGTTACCGGCTGGAACAGCCGGCAGACCTGATTTGCAGCTTCTTTTTACTGCATGAAGTGCCGGACGATCTCAAGCATCGCATTGTCGACAACATGCTTTCTCAGGTGCCTGTTGGCGGTAAGGCGGTATTTGTCGATTATCACAAGCCGGCCGCCTGGCAGCCCATCGGCTGGCTGCTCAAGTGGGTAAACCGCATGCTGGAGCCGTTTGCTGAAGCATTGTGGCGAAACGAGATTTCCAGCTATGCCAGCCATGCCGAGGCTTTTGACTGGCACAAGGAAACACTGTTTGGTGGCGTTTACCAGGTTGTTACCGTCACGCGCCGCTAGCTTTGTACTTAGCGTTACACGGGCTTACATAGCACTCACAGACGGCCAGAATGGGCAGGGCTAGGATACGACTCATGGAAACACCACTGCGGTGTCTCGGAAAGAACACTCCCCACTTGATATTGGAGAACGCAACATGAAAAAACTGACCCTGCTCGTTTTGTCTGCCGCCTTCGGTCTGAGCTCCGCTGCTGGTTTCGCCGCCACCAACGCTTCCGCTCCGGCTGCTGCTTCCGCACCGAAAGCCAAAGCTGCCAAGATTCACCACGCCAAGAAAGGCGTGAAGAAAGTAGATGCTTCCGCTCAGAAAGCCCAGGCTGCTGACGCTTCCGCTCCGGCTAAAAAGGCTGTGAAAAAGCACCACGCCAAAAAGCACGCTGCCAAGAAAG
>NZ_JBMDJV010000050.1:0-11945 GCF_057809375.1 Aquitalea sp. FG25 | reverse complement strand
GTGATTGTGACAAGTAGGCTTCAGGCCCAAAACCAACAGGTTTTTCCGCATACCCGACATTTTCTCTGTGATACTTAACCAAATCCTTTGATGCATCGGCCCGGAATACACAACTCGAACCATCAACCGGCCACAACTCGTAAATAAACCGCTGGTCGCCAAGCCCGATTTTGCAAATCGTCCATCCTGTCACACTATGCTTTGCGCACCAGTCATCAATTACTTTCCAGTCATCAGCCATTGAGTCCACCACTATAAAACAGGGTTTTTCGGAACAATGTCGATATGGGGCAAGCGGCGATAACCGTCCTCTTCGACTTCCAGCGGCGTTTTCTCCAAAGCCCAAGCCTGGCCACATTTCGGGCATTGGAAGTGATGAATGGGCAATGGGCCGCTGATCGGCGTATGGGTGAAAGCATCGAAGCTGTCTACATGCCCGCACTGGCACTGAATGCACCACTCGTTCAACGGGCTGCTCATGGCAACCTCGAAAACAACATGGCGTTCATCTTCTGGCATCGAGCCACAGCCTCGGCATGGCGCATGCCGGCCCCGATGACCTGCTTCGTCGCCGGCATGTAGACGGTATACCCTGGTGCGCCGGCAACCTTGAACCGCTTAACGACCCAGCATTGCCCGGATCGCTTCAAGCGTAAAATCTGGAACATACGGTGAATTCGGTGAAAGAAGATCATGGCGCAAACCCCTATAAACACAAGGTAATAGTATGCCATTGCTCGCCATATGTCAACGTTTACAAAACAAGAGATGTACGTTTATTTTAGTGCGGAATATAGGGCAGTCTTACTAATTTTGAGTCGGGCGGCGGCCTCTCTAACGTTCAGCCCGCCCGCGATGAATTCACGCGCCCGCTGCAACTTCTCGGCGGTGACGACAGGCTTCCGGCCGCCCTTGCGGCCGCGAGCGGCGGCGGCGACTAGCCCGGCCTTGGTTCTCTCGCGGATCAGATCGCGCTCGAACTGGCCAAGCGCGCCAAACACATGAAAAACCAACCGCCCGCCGGGTGTAGTCGTGTCGATGCTTTCGGTTAGCGAGCGGAATCCAACCCCCTGGGCGTCCAGTGCGCCGATTGTCTCGATCAGGTGGGGTAGCGAGCGCCCGAGTCGATCAAGCCGCCAGACAGCCAGCACATCGCCATCACGTAGATAAGCCAGCGCGGCCGTCAGGCCCGGCCGCTCGGCTTTCGCCCCGGATGCGGTATCCTCAAAAATCCGTTTACACCCCGCTTTGCGAAGTGCATCAGTCTGCAAGGCGGTGTCTTGCTCCCCCGTCGAGACTCGCGCATAGCCAATGAGCGCCATCTTCACCTCGTTTGTCCGTCATGCCGTCCGTCTATCATATTGTCCGAAAACCCATTCCGCAAGGCATTGCCGGACAAGCGGGCGCACTGTCCGGCAAATGATCGTTTGACGGACAAGGCGGCGGCCTGGTTGCCTGCCGGTAAACGACATATAATTGGATAGTACGATCCAACAAGGTGACAACATGGAACCAACAGGGCAAGCATACGGCGAACTCGAACAAGCCTATAAGCATTTCAACCGCGAACTATTCGCCGGGGAATTGCCATCGGTGATGATTACGCTGCAACGCAAGAAAGGGGCGCGGGGCTATTGCAGTCGCCTACGGTTCGCACAACACACCTCGCCGGATACTCGCGTCACCGAAATCGCCATGAACCCGTCGTACTTTGGTATCCGCACGATCAAAGAAACCCTGTCCACGCTCGCGCATGAAATGGCCCATGTCTGGCAGTACCATTTCGGCAAGCCTGGCCGGCGCGGCTACCACAACAAAGAGTGGGGCGAGAAGATGGAAAGCATCGGCCTGATGCCTTCCGCCACCGGCCAACCTGGCGGCGCAAAGACAGGCGAACACATGACCCACTACATCATCGAGGGCGGCCCGTTCGATCAGGCATGCCATACCCTGCTGACAACCGGATTCACGTTGTCCTGGTATGACCGGTACGCACCGCCGGAATACGTGGCCCAGCTCCGGGCGGCCAGCCAAGCGAGCGCGCCAACCGGGACGGATGGCGGCGACGCCACCGCCCCGGCCGGGGGCCAGATCGCCGGCCCGGACGGGGCCATTGTCGAGGGAACAGAGGAACCGGCGAAGACCTACAAGACCAAATACACCTGCCCGAAATGCAAGGCGAACGCCTGGGGAAAGCCGGCGCTCAAGCTGATTTGCGGCGAGTGCCAAATAGCCTTTGTCACCAGATAAAAAAATCCCGGCGCTTGGCCGGGAAACAACGGTGTGGCAAACCGTTTCACGGTTGCCGGCATGACCGGCAACCATCAACAGGCTTCACATAAAACGCTGCAAGAATAGCTTTAAGGCCGGTGAGAAGGTGAGGAACAGCAAACCGACCATAAGGCCAAGCAAGAACAACAGAATTTCCCTGATCTTCACTTAGCGTCTTTCACAAGATCAGCATCCGCTTTCGCGTGCGCTTCGGCCTTCGCCTGCGCATCCATTTTGGCCAGCGCATCGGCATTGGATTTTCGATAAGCAGACTTGGATAAATCTTCAGTCTTACCAACCCGCGTTTCAGCCCCAAAGGCATGAGCAATCGAAAAGCCGACCAAAGCCACAAACAGAATTTGCTTCATACTTACCCTCACAAAAAGGCTAAATCTATAACGAAAATGCAGCGTTGCAGCTAGGCTGCTACGGCTTGGTGAGAAAGTGATTACGGATTTCCACCAGCCCCGGCGACAATTCTTGCTCTGCAAAATTGTGATATTCATCGGGGTTGAAAAACTTGCCAAACGCTCCTGGTAGTGCCGCCTTACGCAGTCGAGCTGCAAACTCTCGGAGTTCAGTAACCTGATCGAATGCGTCAACCAGATTGAGGAGATTGACGTTCTCCTTGTCGGCCGCGACGGTAAGCATTACCTCTTTAGCTTTAGCTTTGACGCTCTCGGCAATCTCTTCGCCTGCCAGTAGCACCAGAAAGTCGATAGTGAAATCCGGCTCGTTCTTCAATTCCGGGTACGGATTCAAGCGGACTGTCTCTGCCGTTTTGTCAAGATTACTCATGGATTTATCCTTTTGTGGGTGACACCCAATAATCGGAGCTACACGAATGCGCCGGTAAATTATTTTCCGTGGTCACTGGTTGGCTTGGTAATAGCGCTGACGGGCGGCAAAAAAGGCTCGATACGATGCCGCATCTACCCCGCACTCTTTGAGGGCAGAAAGCTCCTGATTGAACTCGGTCACGAACCCCTCACGTTGAGCCTTCTTGCGCATCCTCGGTTCATTCCACCGCTCAAAAAAGCGATTTACTGTCGATGCAACAGTCACTCCGCTGAGGAACCTTGAGATTTGTCCCATGCTAATTTTCCAGTATTTTCAGTGATTGGCCTACTCTTCAATCCAGTCCCGCCCGACCAACTGAGGGGGAAAGGTTATGCCGTCCCCAAACTTCCATTCAAAGACAATGGCGTCATTGTCTTCGAGAATGACTACTCTGTTAGTCGTTCCTAAGCGAGCGCCAACACTGGTGCTGAACCATCTGGCCTTTTCCATTGCCTCCGAGACAGACGCCCGTTCCAAAACACGCTCGCCACTTCCATCGACAAAGAACTGGATCACCGAAAAATTGTCAGCCGCTACGGCCGCAACATCCTGGGATTGATGATCCTGGTTCACAGCGCGCCACCTTTCAGTACAACAGTAAAGGCCACGGCAGAACTCAACATCACCCCGGCCAGCTTCAACGAGTAAAGCATGGCCCGCCACACTCCCGGCTTTTGATCCGCGTCCGGGCGGCCACCAGCAATCACATGCGCCAAGGCGAAACCGGTCAACAGCGCCAGACTCAAAATAACGATGACTTTCAATTTTACCTCCATCACCCCGGCGACAAGCGCCGGGGTTTCGCATGCGAAAGTTACTCGGTCACAACGGCCAGAACTTCAATATTTTCGGCAAGCATGACTTCTTCGCTGTCCTTGAACTCAACACGCACCATGCCGAACTCGCACGACGGGTCGAGCACCAAATAGCCTTCCTTGCCAAACGCCCTAACCAGAATCCGCGGCTTCGGCTGCGCGGTGCGGGTGGGCATCGGCTCGGGCTGCGGCATCGGCTCGGCGGGGGCCGGCGAAACCGGTTCTGCATTAGTTGCCGGTTCGCTGGGGGCCGGGCTGGCCGGCTGCGGCTCCTTAACAGGCTTCGGCGCGGACTGCGGGGCCGGCGGCGTAGTTGGCACTACCTGGGGCGTCGGCTCGGCCGCTGGCAACACAACAGCGCCGCCAGCTTCCTCGCGGTCTTTCTGGTGTTGCTGGCCAACCTTGGCAACCTGGATTTTAGCCTTGAGCGCTTTTACTGCTGCGCGGCCGACATGCTCCGGCGATGCGGCGGCTTTGCAGAACGCCTCTACTTCATCCGGGTTTTCCTTGGCCAGCGTTACCAGCAGATACAGCGTTTCAGCGTCGGTAACGTCCCATTTTTCATGTACTGCGGCGATGTACTCCGGCCAGTCGATAAGCGCCGCATGCTTGCTAATAAAAGACAGCGGCTTGCTCATTTTCTTGGCGATGTACGTCATGGTTTCGCCGTGCTTTACCATGCGCTTCTGAATGAAGTTCACCAGCTCGATCAGCTTGAAATCATCCTTGTGGATGTTCTCGGCCGCCTGCACATACGGGTCTTGCTTATCGCGCAACACGCAAGGAATGGTCGTCTTCCCGGCCAGTTGCGACGCCCGCCAGCGGCGTTCACCAAAGACGATGGTATACATCCCGGTTTCGTCAGGGCCATGCACGCCGATAGGCTGAATCACTCCGTTTTCACGAATGTTGTCTGCCAACTCTTGCAACGCGACCGGGTTAAAGATCGTGCGTGGCTGGTCTTCGTCACGCTGGATTTTGTCCAGCGGGATTTCTTTCGGGCGACCGTCCGTTTCAATCGGATCACTGCTTGCCAGCATATCGCCCAAGTTAGCGAACGAATCCAAGGCTCCAAGTTCTACGCCGCTCATTACTGCACCCCCATTTTCTTATCCAGCAACTCGAAAGCTGCGCGCAATTCCTGGCCAGCAA
The DNA here is from genome assembly GCF_057809375.1 of Aquitalea sp. FG25. Lineage (NCBI taxonomy): Bacteria > Pseudomonadati > Pseudomonadota > Betaproteobacteria > Neisseriales > Chromobacteriaceae > Aquitalea > Aquitalea sp. FG25. The sequence goes on along the minus strand of NZ_JBMDJV010000050.1, from coordinate 6,867 downwards.
TGCGGGCCGTCGTCTTCTGCCACTTCCATACCGGCACACCGTTTTGCAACGCCTCGGGAATGGATTGCCGGTCGGAAACGCTTACCGACAAAACCAAGCTCGGGTAGAGCGTTTGCAGCCGCCGCAAGGTGTCTTGCTGGTTAGGCGAATTGCCTTTCACGATGGATGGCAACATGCCAAGAAACGCCAGTTTCGGGTTTGTCTTCTGCTTGACGTTCTTGATGACGGTCAGCATGTCAGCGATACCATCGACGGCGTACTGGTTCAGTTGAAGAGGGGACAGCACATAGTCGGCGCTGCTCAATGCCGCTTCCATCAGGCCCGTCACCATCGGGGACGTGTCGATAATGCAGCGGTCAAAGTGCGGCGACAGTTTTTCGATATTGGCCTTGAATGCCGCCACGCTCGCCGCCCGCTTGTCGAGGATGTTGGCCAACTCCTGCTTGTCGGCCCGCAACACCGTCAGGGGGCGAATATCGAAATCTGCCTCCGGGTTGAACATCTGACTCGCAGTACCGGCCGGCTCCCCGTATGCCCGGATCAGGTCGGAACTGCTATTACCCTGGGGATCAAGGTCGATGAACAGCACCCGCCGCCCTTGCTCTTGATCGTACATAACCCAATGGGTACTCGTGGTGGATTTTGCCACTCCACCTTTTTGATTTGCCACAACCGATGTTTTCATTGCCATTTTGGAAACCTCTTCTAATTGAGAGTATTCTTCCCGGCGACCTGCGCCGCGAGATTTTGCAGCTCGTCGGTCAGCCGTTGAATCTTGCCAAGCTGTTTGTCCACCTTGAGTTGCGATGTCATGTGCTGGATTTCTTCCAGCCGCTTTTCTATGTCGCTACCTCCTTCACGGCACGCAGCCGCCAGTTCCCGAACCATCTGCGCGGCCTTTGCCGGTAGCCGCTCGTTCACTTCCTCGAAGCCCTGGCTTCGATCCCACAACATCACGATCACGCGATGCAGGTATTGCCGCGAAATATCCAGCTCGATAGCCAGCGAGGCGGTAGAAACCCCGTCAACCATCACAGATCGAGCCGCCGCAATATGTTCTTCTGCCACTCTCTTGTCGCCCAGCCCAGCCACCGTTTCATCGAATTGCTGGCTGGTCATGCAGCCTTCGTAACGGCTCGGGCGACCCATGCGGGATTGAGTTTTTTTCATATCTGTTCTGGCCGTAACCGGCCCTCCTGGTAAATATTGAAGGGGTTTGCCTTTGCCAGAATCAACCGTTGCAGTGTTATTATACATACAATTTTCACTTTGTAAACTGAAATTTTAACCATTACCCCGCAAGCCCCAGCCATCGGTTTTTGCCCTTGCTGCGGCGTAAAGATCACGTTGAACGGCGTGCCAAAATCGAGGATCACGCCAGCCCGGCACAGAGAACCCAGCCTTGAGCATCGCGCCGGCAACCCTCTTGGCCGGCTGGCCATTTACCAACCGCAAGGCTGCAATCAGATCGCCCCGCATCAAAGCCGCATTCAACCTGGCGGCCAATCCATCCCCTGCGGGTGCGTCCTCAAGCTCGGGCATTGAAAAAAGATCATCCATTGCAACTCCTGGGTGACGTTGCTTTATGATTAATTGTACGTTTACATTATTACTTTGTCAACGTATATATTTGTAAAGCTTTCGCATGCGAAAGCCCGCACGCGGCGGGCCTTCCTGGTTATCGCCTGTCAGCAGGCAATGCATTGGGGTAATGCTTGACGATGATCTTGTTCAGCTTGTCCACCAGATCGGGCCGCTTGAACGTGACATGCCCGCTACCCTTCATGTACCAGCGCAAATGCATGTACTCGTTTTCAGCCTCGCGCTCATATCGCGTTGAGGCTTCACTGATTAAGAAATACACGCCGTTGCGTGTGGTCAGGCTCCGGCTTGCCATCCATGATGGCAAACACCCGGATCAAGTCGTCTAGCTCATTCGTAGCCTGGCTATTGGGGTGACGATAGCCGTACTGGAACAACTGATTCAGGATGATGCGCTTGCCGAACTTGAACGGGGAGTTGGTCTTGTAGTTCCACGATAGCCGCCGGAAACAATTGACAACCCCACGTTCAAACATTTCGCCGCGCTGGGCATACAGCATGCCAAAGCTATTGCAAATATTTTCGAGCGTGAGTTCAGGCACATCCCCTTCATTCAACTGTCTTGACCATTCTTCACGCGCTTTCGAGTCCATGAAAGTGCGCAACCCCGATTCATCCAGAAGATAGCCCCAAGCCTTCATGTCGATGATCTTCGTTATTCTGGCCAGCGCCTCGGCCCGGCGGGAGTAATCACCAGTCAGGGCGTCGGAACCACGCAAGGAATAGTTCTGCTCAAGAATGATACGCGGGAAGCCAATATTGGCTGCCTTGGCCAAATCCTCGGCCTCGGCCAGCAGCGCAACAGCTTGATGGATACGATCAAGTACACCCTGGCGCTGGTTCACCAAGTTTTCAATGCTGACACTCTTCACCAATTCCATGACTCACCCCGCCAGCCGTTGAGAAACCGACTCTTTGAGGCGCTGCACCAGCGCTTTACCCTCATTGAGCTGACTATCTACAAAGGCCACATCCTCGGCCGCGTAGTCACCATTGATTTCTTGCTTCATGCCCCAGCCTTCATTCGCCAGATCAAGCAAAAAATGAATCAAGTCCACTTGGTCGGCAGTCATTTCGATCTGCATAATGCACCCCGTTGAAACGTTGTCTAAGTGTTTTTATTATACGTTTACTAAACAACAATGTCAACGTTTACTTACGCCGTGACAAAGAAAGTGACATTAGTGACAAGTAAGTGAAATTGCAGTGACACGATTAATGAAAACAACGGGCCACCAAACAAAATATTTTTTAGCCCGTTGTATTCCAGACACACTATTCAGAGATTTCACCATTCCACAAGGCCGCCGCAGTCTCAACAGCGAAGTACCTGGTGATAGAACTAAAACCCTCTTCAACCTTCACGATCGGGCCGCGCGCCCCACAGCGGCCACAGATCGCAGCGAAGGCCAGATAGCGGCCGGGATGGGGTTGATGTTGCTCGCGGATGTAAAGCCCATCGTATCGAGCAGAAACCCCTATTTCATCGAATCCGCAGAATGGACAGTTATTGAGGTGATCCATAGATGCTCCAAGTAGTTGAGTTTTCAACGTACTTGAAGACCAAAAGAGAGTGCAACATGCTGAAAAACATGATTTTTTCACTATCTATGGCAAAAACACCGTATTTTTTCAGTTTCCGTGTCACAGCATTGCTGTTTTTCACGGATATTGCCCTCGATACCTGGCACAACAGCGACCGCCGCCCCGACCCTCCTTCCTGTAGACCAATCCGACCTATGCGACGCCACCAGCGCATCACAGCAGACGCGCACACGCGCCCGGTTGAGCGGGCGGGGTGGATGGCGAAGCCAGACGCGCCGGGCGCGATTTATCCGGGTGCCGGTTGTGGACGGCCTCCGGCCGGCCAGAACCGTGCATCTGCTACGGTAGACACGCTCACGACCACGACCGCAAGCGCTGCGCGCTGCGCGCAGCGGCCGCCACGCGGCGGCGTAGGCGTCAGATGACTTGTGGTGTAGGCATGGGGATGATCGGCCCGTCACGGGCCTGAAAGCCGGCTAGAAATAGTAAAAGCCCCGATTGATCGGGGCTTTTACGGTACAAGATGGTGATAGCGTCAACCTCGGAAATATCCCACATTTTTGTGGATAAGGTCGTTGATAAGGCTGCATTCCCCTCGCCGTTTCATGGTTTTGCATGATGCTCAAAAAACAGGCATCAGTGCAAATGCTTGACCGCAAAGTACAGCCCATAAGCAGCCAAGGCCAGACAAGCAATTGAGGCCGCCCCGGATGCCGCGTGCTTGAAGTCTTGCCGGCTCGGCCATGCCGAAAAGCATAGCTGCACGGCAATCAGCTTCAGAACCAGCCCGCCAGAAAAAAACGGTAGGGCGAAAGCCCTGCCGACCAGCAGGCCGGCGATGGGAAACAGAACCAACGGCGCGATGCCGATGGGTATCTTGTTCCACCATCGCAGATTGCCAAATGCGACATATCCATACCGCCAACCGCCATCAGGCATGCGCCTTGGCCACAACGACATGGCAACCGGGCGGGCCATGCACAAGAAACCCACGAGAAAATGGGCAAACTCATGGGCAAACGTGCCGGGCCAGATCGCGGCCGCATAGAGCCTCGGCCAGCGCGGCCGGCTGGCGGCAAACAAGACAACCAGCCCGGCGACACTACCGGCATGCATCCATGTGGTGATAGCCATCCAGTTGATCGGAGCCATTGCTACACCATCGGCCGCGTGCCGTTGCATTTCGGGTATTGCTGGCATCCATAGAACATGCGCCCACTCTCACGCGAAAAGCGTTTTGTCATCGGGCCTTTGCAAGCCGGGCAGGAGAGGTCTTCGCCGGCAAGCTCGCCTCGCTGAATGTCCCCAATCAGGGCCATCAACGCTTGTCCATCTACCAGCTCAATCGACTTTCCCTTGGCGAACTCGATGGCGTCTTTCGAGAACTTGCCGGCACAAATAACCTTCACGCTGTCTGCCTGGTGGTGCTGCATCAGCCCGAACATTTCGCGCACGACGGGCGCACCCACGTTGCCAGAGTTCCACTTTTTGCACTGGACAAGAATCGTCTTGCCGTCCTTTTTCAGTAACAGGTCGATTCCACCATCAGCGCCGCCTTGCCCCGTTTCTGTGACACGGTAGCCAAGCCGCTGATAGGCGTTGCCGACAAGCTGCTCAAATGCTTGCCACGACAGCGCCTTGATGGTTTCAAGGCTACGCTGGCCGTCAAGCAAGGAATTCCGCTTGCCTTGTCGCCAAAGCGATAGCCCGCCGGTCATCAGGAATATCAGCGCCAAAATACCCCATAGCTTAGACAGGGCAGGGGAGTGCAAGGCGTCATCAAACGCACCGGCCGCGCCGCCTTCGCGCCAGCCTGGAAGGTGGACGAACCGAAGCACAATCCAACCGAAGAACATTGACCCGGCGGACAAGACGATTGAAATCCACCACGGCAAACCGACCAGCAAGGTCAACCAGCCTTTCCGATTACTGCGCTTTCGCATGCGAAACCTCTCACAACGTTTTCAATTGATCTAGATGCTTGGTGGCCAGCTCTTTCGGTTCAAACCCCCGGCCGTTACGCTCAACAAACTTTTTCGACTGCGCGATAGCTTTGTTGCCGTCGTACAAGGTGAAATCGGTCACAACGCTTTCATGCCAAGTGCAGAATGCGGCCGAAATAGGGCATACCGTTACCTCTTCTTCGCAAGACAGCTCTTTTTCTTGCGACGTGGCCAGCGCGGAAACAAGACCGACAACCAGACCAACGCCGGCCATTTGCGTAGTATTCAACGTACCGGGAATGGTCGCGGCTCGCATCCCAGCTTCCCGACCGGTTTCATTGGCCAGCGCCTTGCCGGCGGTGTTGTCGATCTTCACGCCGCAAGCGGCATAGTGAAATTTCGTTCGATCAGGCTCTTTGCCGTCGAGGGCTTCGGAAAGGCTGAATCGCTGACGCGGCAACCCCTGCTGCTGATACAGCACGTTGTAAAACGACTTGGCTTCCAGCCGCAAAGCTGCGCCTGGCTGACCGCCAAACTCTTTGGCCAATACCCCCTGAACAGCCGGGTCATCCGCCTGCACCTGGACGGCTTGCCCCTTCAAGGCAGCCCAATCAATTTCCGGCAACGTTTCAGCACCAGCGCCGCCGGCAAGCGCGGCAAAGCAGATCAACGCCATCACTCTTTTCATGATTCGCCCCTTTGGTCACGCATACGCTTTTCAGCAATCAACAACATGGACAACAAGCGTTCGTTTGCCATGTTGACCATCATCAACATTTCGGCCGGCGTCAGGCCGTAAGCCGAACGAATGGCATCAACTGCAATGCCCAGCTCGTCGGCGGCCTGCTGCAACCGCTGATCTGGTTTATTCATTATCACCACCTTTGGACTGCAACCCTTTCACCTGGCCGCGTAGCTCGGCCGCCTGTTCCTTAGCTTCCATCAGTGCGGCCGCCTGCTGCCGCAATTCGCCTCGAACGCTAGACAACTCTTCCTGCAATCGTTCCGCCCTCCCTCGATCCGCCGCCGCCTGACGGTTTGCATCTTCAATCCGGTGCATTAGCTCTTGATTGCGCGCCTCCGCAACCTGCGCTCGTTCGCCCATTACGATGGCTTGCTGTTCAGCCTCTCCGGCACGCGCCGCGTTCGCATGGCAATCCGCCTCAACAATATCCAGCTTCGATTGCAAGCTATCGGCCAGTGCCAGCGCCTCGCGCAATTCATCTTCCAACCGGACGATTTCCTGCCGGTACTGCTCGCGTTCTGCATCAAACCGGGCGTCAGCCTCTTTAACGGCCAGCGCCCATTCTTCGCGCTGGTTCCGTTCACGCATGGCAACAAGCGATTGAGGGATAGGGGCTTGAACATCGGCAACCTTGGCCTCGGCATTTGCGCGCTCACGTTTCCACTTGGCCAGAACCGGGGCGATGGTGCCATGAGAACCGCCGACCCCCGTCTTTGAAAGCAACGCGGCCCTTACGGTTTCAGTGGTCACTTTTGAGCCGGCCGCCGCAAGTTCTTCCGCAGTCTCGATGACCAATTCCGGTGTGATGGTAGCGGGTGCCGGCATGGGGAATCTCCAATCAGGTAAGGTTATGTAATGTAGTGTATTACATTACAGATAAAATTACAAAATAAATTACAGCACATAACACAAAAAAACCACATGCACAACAACGATCTTTCGCATGCGAAACCCTGCCCGGGGCTGGTGGTCGGTGGCCGGGGCTGGTGGTCGGTGGCCGGGGCTGGTGGTCGGTGGCCGGGGCTGGTGGTC
>NZ_JBMDJV010000005.1:0-197154 GCF_057809375.1 Aquitalea sp. FG25 | reverse complement strand
GCTTTATGAAATGCGGGTTTTATGACTGTTTTGCTGCGGGTGCACAGCCAGCAGCATTCTGCCGCCCATGTCGGCACTGACCAACGGGGAAAACTGGCGCAAAAAGCTGGCCTCGGTGCTGGCACAGGCAGCAAAAAGCCCGGCTGGGCCGGGCTTTTTGCCAATATTGCATCCGTCTCTATGTAATCTGTCTATATAGATGGTTTTAGGACTGTCATTTGATCCCCAGTCTGTCCATGCGGTAACGCATGGAGCGGAAAGTAAGACCTAACAACTTGGCTGCCTGGGTGCGGTTGAAGCGGGTTGCATCCAGCGCTTTGAGGATGGCTTCACGTTCCACCCGATCCAGGAACATCTGCAGGGGTTCGCTACCGGCGTAGCCCATGCTGTTTTCCGTGTCATCCAGCGTCTGGCAGGGGGTGAGCTGCAAGTCGGCGACATCGACCTTGTCGTCGCCTGCCAGCGCGATGGCACGTTCAAGAATGTTTTCCAGTTCACGGAAGTTGCCCGGATAGTTATAGGACAGCATGGCCTTGACTGCATCCGGCGTCAGACGTGGGCGGCTTTCTGGTGTGGCGAAACGGTCCAGCAGCGCGCCGATGAAACGGGGAATGTCATCACGCAGCTCGCGCAGCGGCGGCATGCGCAGTGGCAATACATTGAGCCGGTAGTAGAGGTCTTGCCGGAACTGGCCGGCCTCAACCAATGCGGCCAAATCCTTGTGAGTTGCACAGATGATGCGGGCATCGACGGGGTCTTCCAGCGGGCTGCCGAGTTTGCGCACCTTTTTTTCCTGGATGGCGCGCAGCAGTTTTACCTGCATGGTCAGCGGCAGATCCGCTACTTCGTCCAGAAACAGGGTGCCGCCGGTGGCTTGCTGGAAAAACCCGTCACGGTCACTGTCGGCACCGGTAAATGCGCCTTTGCGGTAACCGAAGAATTCGCTCTCCATCAGATTTTCCGGGATGGCCCCGCAGTTGACCGGAACAAATGGCCGTTCGGCGCGCGCGCTTTGTTCGTGTACCAGCCGGGCGGCTTGTTCTTTGCCGGTGCCTGATTCTCCGCTGATGTAGACCGCTGCCTGGCTACGCGCCAGTTTCTCGATCATGCGCCGCACCTCCAGCATGGCGGGTGAATCACCGACCAGGCGCTCCACACCCAGCGGCTTGCCATTGCCTTCTACCTTTAATACCGATTTCACCAGCGTGCGCAATTGCGCTAGGCTGATGGGCTTGGACAGGTAATCAAAGGCACCGGCTTTCATCGCCTTGACGGCGTTTTCGGTGCTGCCATAGGCGGTGATGATGGCGCTGGGAATATCCAGTGCCTGCTCGGCGATGAACTCCACGACTTCTATTCCTTCGCCATCGGGCATGCGCATGTCGCTGAGTACCAGATTGAAGGGTTCGCGCAGCAGCAGCGCCTTGGCATCGGTGACATTGCCTGCGGTGACCACATCCAGACCCATCTTGAGCAGAGTGAGTTCGAGCAGTTCGCGGATATCCGGCTCGTCGTCCACCACGAGCACACGCAGGGGGTTCTTATTCATAGGCATGATGACAGCTTAAACGGAAAACTCCGCCCGGCGGGATATAGTCGAGCCGGGCATCATTGGCTTCAGCCAGTTCGCGGGCGATATACAAGCCCAGGCCGGTGCCGCTGCTTTCTGTGGTGAAGAAGGGTTCAAACAGGTGGGCCTGGGCGTCTTCGCTCATGCCGGGGCCATCGTCAAATACATGAATCAACACTTGCGCTTCAACCTGGCTGACTTCGATGCGCACCGCGCCATGCACGCGCGAGGAGTGACGCCAGGCGTTGGCCACCAGGTTGGACAGGATCTGCCCCAGATGGCCACGGTCAAAATATACGCTACCGGTACTATAGAAAATGGGGAGTATGCGACCGGCAGCTTCTGGCTGTGCCATGCCGAACTGATCGAGGAAGTCGGCCAGAAACGGTGACAGTTTGATGGTTTCGGTCTTGACCCGGTCACGCCGCCCCAGCATCAGCACTTCTTCCACCAGGCCATTGATGCGCTTGGCGTTGTCGCGGACGATGCGGGTTAGCCTTTTCGTGGCGGCATCTTCCGCCCCCTCGGCCAGCAGGTCGCCAGCATGGGAGATGGCCGCCAGCGGGTTGCGGATTTCATGGGCGATATTGGCGGTAAGCCGGCCCAGTGCAGCCAGCTTGATGCGTTTGGCTTCTTCGGCCATATCGGCCATATCGCGCAGGAACATCACCACGCCGCGCAGATCGCCGGCCAGAATGGGCACCATGCGACCGGCCAGCTGCCGGCCACGCACATTGCGCTCGACAAATACCGGCATGGGCGAATGGCTGTTGAGGCGCCAGCGCTCCACCACCGGGCTTAGCTCGGGCAACAGAATGCCACGCTGCATATTGGGAAAGTAGCGCACTGCCTGGGCATTGAACTGCCTGACGGTGCCGGTTTCGTCCAGCACGATGACCGCATCGCGCTGGCTTTGCAGCACCAGTTCGTTCAGGCGGTTGAGGTTGGCAATTTCCCCGCCACGGCGCGAGGCCAGCTCTTCGGATTCGCGCGCCACGCGGGCCAGTTGATAAGTGACCACCGAGGTGACAAAACCCGCCAGCGACAGCAGGCCGGTCTGGAACAGATCGGTGGTGCTGCCAAACAGCATTTCATGCCGATAGTGTTCATAGCCCACATAGCCGAACAGGCTGGCAGTGGCAATGGAGGCATAGAACAAGGCAAAGCGTCCGGAGGACAGCAACCCGGCCACGGCCAGATAGGGCAGCAGCAGCATGCCATAGCCGCTTTTTACCCCGCCGTTCATGCCCATCAGCAGCACAATCATCAGAATGTCAGCGGCAATGGCCAGCGACAGCTGCAGGGTGTGTCCCACCTTGCCGTTGCGCAGTGCAAACCAGCAGGCAATCAGTCCCCCATATACCATGGACCACAGATAGAAGCGCCCGCCACCGCCGACCAGCGGCTGTCCTTCCGAGCCTTGCAGCAGGGACATAAACAGCAGCACCAGCAACATGAGTGCACGAAAGCCATTGACGAAGGCCAGGGCCTTGCGCGGAGTCAGCGGCAGCGGGCGATCCAGCATCATGGCGTGTCAGCCGCCGGCAGGTCGCCAATGGCCGATACTGTCCACTTCTTCGGCATCAGCTTGCCTTTTTTGCCGCGCTTGGCGTCGAATTCGGCCAGGGCCAGTTTTTCATCCGCCACTTTGCCGCGTACCGATACCGTAGCCAGCAGCGCCTTGTCGCCCTTGACCAGGCCAATGGCGGTCAGCGTCTCGCCAGCATCCAGCGCCATCAGCATCAGGCCACGCCCCTTGGCCATTTCCTTCAGCTCGCCAGCAGGGAAGGCCAGCAGGCGGCCATTATCTGCTGCAGCCACCAGTCGCATGGCCGCCAGATCGGCATGACTGGCTACCGCTACCGGGGTGATAACGGTTTCACCATCGTCCAGCGTGAGGAACGCCTTGCCGGCCTTGACCCGGCCCGACATGTCGCTGAGCTTGGCGATGAAGCCGTAAGCACCGGAACCGGCCACCACAAAGCGGGCATCGTCCTTGCCGGAAATCATCTGCGCCGGCTTGGCACCGTCCTGCAAATCCACCAGCGAGGCCACCGGCACGCCGTCGCCACGGCCAGTCGGTACATCCGCCGGGTCGATGGTGTAGGCGCGGCCCTTGTTATCCAGCACGATCACCGACCACACGGTACGGGTTTCCACCACGGTGTGCAGACCGTCGCCATCCTTGAAGGCCAGCGCCGACAGGTCGACATTGTGGCCGACGCGGGCGCGGATCCAGCCTTTTTGCGACAGGATAATGGTGACCGGCTCGTCGGCAATGGTCTGGGTGAGAACGGCGCGCTCGGCCGCCTTGATTTCACTGCGGCGCGGGTCGCCATACTTGGCGGTGTCGGCCATGATTTCGTCGCGCATCAGGCGGGTGAGGGCGTCTGGCGTATCCAGCACATGGCGCAGGCCTTCACGCTCTTCGCGCAGCTCGGACAGCTCTTTCTCCAGCTTGAAGCCTTCCAGCCGCGCCAATTGGCGCAGGCGGATTTCCAGAATGTCCTCGGCTTGGGCTTCGGACAGGCCAAAGGCTTTCATCAGGTCGGGCTTGGGTTCGTCCGATTCACGGATGACGCGGATGACTTCATCAATATGGATGAAGGCAATCATGCGGCCTTCCAGAATATGAATGCGCTTTTCCACCTGACCCAGGCGATGCTTGAGGCGACGGGTAACGGTGCTGCGGCGGAAGGCAATCCACTCGCTCAGAATGGCCTTGAGGCCCTTCTGCGCCGGGCGGCCGTCCAGGCCGATCATCACCAGGTTCATCGAGGCATTGCCTTCCAGGCTGGTTTGCGCCAGCAGGATATTGATGAACTCGTCCGGGTCCTGACGGCTAGACTTGGGCTCAAACACCAGCCGCACCGGGCACTGGCTGTCCGACTCGTCGCGCACGCGGTCCAGCAGCGACAGCATCAGGCTCTTGAGGTTTTGTTGCTCCTGCGTCAGCGCCTTCTTGCCGGTCTTGAGTTTGGGGTTGGTGGCTTCTTCAATCTCGGCCAGCACCTTCTGCGCGGAAGAGCCGGGCGGCAACTCGGACACGATGACGCGCCACTGGCCACGCGCCAGCTTTTCCACTTCCCACTTGGCCCGCACCCGCACACTGCCACGGCCACCTTCATACGCCGCCAGAATATCGTCGAAAGGCGTGATGATCTGGCCACCGCCGGGAAAATCCGGGCCGGGGATGTAGTCCATCAGCTGGCGGGTAGTCAGCTCCGGGTTGGCCAGCAAGGCCAGGCAGCCGCGCGCCACTTCGGTGAGGTTGTGCGGCGGGATTTCCGTGGCCATGCCCACGGCAATGCCGGAAGCCCCGTTGAGCAGCACCATGGGCAGGCGCGCCGGCAGCAGGGCGGGCTCTTCAAAAGCGCCGTCGTAGTTGGGCTGGAAATCCACCGTGCCCATGTCGATTTCGCCCAGCAACAGCTCGGCAATCGGCGTCAGCCGCGCCTCGGTGTAACGCATGGCGGCGGCACCGTCGCCATCGCGGCTGCCGAAGTTGCCCTGACCATCAATCAGCGGGTAGCGCAGGGTGAAGTCCTGCGCCATGCGCACCAGCGCCTCGTAAGCCGAGCTGTCGCCGTGCGGGTGGTATTTACCCAGGATTTCACCCACCACACGTGCCGACTTGACCGGCTTGGCCCCATGCACCAGGCCCATGTCGCGCATGGCATACAGAATGCGGCGCTGCACCGGCTTCTGGCCGTCGGCCACTTCGGGCAGGGCACGGCCCTTGACCACGCTCATGGCGTATTCCAGATAGGCACGCTCGGCATACTGGTCCAGCGGAATCCAGTCGCCCGACTGCGCATCTGCCGGCGGGGCGGGCGGTGTCACGGGCGGCTGCATGCCGGTGGCGGGCAGCGTATCGTCAAAGAGATCATTACTGTTCATGGGCAGAGCTTGCTTGTGTGATAGGTTTACACGTGTTCATTTGCAGCGACGCCTCCACGGTTTTCAGCACCATGCTGGCAGGACAGGCGCGCTGCGCCATTCATTTTCGAGGGCAATTCTACTATGGCCAGCCTGTTGCAGTGGCAATGCCACCCGTTTGACGGCTTTTCCCCGCTTGCGCTGTATGAAATGCTGCAGCTGCGCGACCGGGTTTTCGTGGTGGAGCAGCAATCCATCTATGGCGATGTCGACGGTGTCGACCTGCATTGCCACCACCTGCAAGGGCGGGATGGTCACGGCAAACTGCAGGCTTATGCCCGCCTGATTGCTCCTGGAGAAAAATACCCGGATGCCAGCGCCATCGGCCGGGTGGTACTGGAACCCGCCGCCCGGGGCAAAGGCCTGGGACAGCAGTTGCTGGCCGAGGCGGTAAACCACTGCCTGCAACTGTGGCCTGCAGCGCCCATCATGCTGTCGGCCCAGACCTCCGCCCAAGGGCTGTACGAGCGCTTCGGCTTTGTTGTGGTGTCGTCCCCCTATGACGATGGCGGCATCCTGCATGTGGACATGCGGCGCGGCGCACTCAGCCACTGAGCCGGCCCCGGGCCTGCTCAATCTGCCCGTGGCGCGAACAGGTCTTTCCAGCCGGTGTATGCCGTGACATACAACACCGGAAACCACAGCAACAAACCCAGCCCAAGCGGCAGCAAGGCAAGAAACAGCAACAGGGCCAGCATGAAGGCAGACAGCAGCACCGCCTGCCAGTTGGCCAGGCCGCCACGAAAGCTGTCGCGCAGCGCCTGCCACGGCCCCAATCCGCTCAGCACCACCAGCGCCGGGGCAAACCAGTAACACAGGCTAAGCAGAAACATCAGCGCTGCGCTCAGCAACATGAACAAGCCGATGGGCCCCTCCAGCCGGGGCAACTCCTGCGCACCCTGCGCAGCAATTACCTGGATGCCCAGCAAGGGCATGGCGGCACTGAGCAGCATCATGGCAAGCAGCAAAACCGCCAGATACAGCATGCCGACATTCAGCAAGGCGCGGGGTGCCTGACGAAAACCGGCGAACAGGGCGCTCAACTTCAGCTCGGTCCCGCGCTCGGCCTGTTGTGCCGCTAGGACAAAGCCACCGGCAAACACCGGCCCCAGGAAAAAGGTAAGCGGCGGCCCCAGCATGGGGATGGCCGCCACGGCAAAGTGGATGAGCAGATAGCCGCCAGCCAACAACATCCAGGTCAGCGGTTGTTGCCGCACCAGATAAAACGCCTCCACGATCCAGCGCCAGCCACGTGCATAGCCCACCTGGCGTGCATCGATGCGTGCGGGGAAATCAGTCTGCATGCTTGCTCCTGTCCGGCTGTTTCATGGTGAAAACCCAAAATCCTGCGCCGACTGTCCATGAGAGCGGGGTGCAGGTCAAGCCCATCATCCAGCCGCCCCTGGGCAGACAGCGGAGGCTGCATGCAGCAATGCTGCCAACAAAGCATTGAAAATGCATGAAAACGGCGCACAAGCTGCGCCGTGAAGGTTGCCGCAATGCGGCAAAATCAGCGATAATTCCATGATTTCGCGGCGGTTAATCCATGCCGGTGCCATGCACGGGCCACGGGCTGACTGTCGTACCGCGTCTGTCCCGCCCCCTTTACAGTTTTGAGGTTTTCCCGAAATGGTCACCCGAACCGAGCTAGCCAACGCCATTCGTTTCCTGTCTATGGATGCAGTGGAGAAGGCCAAATCTGGTCACCCTGGCGCCCCGATGGGCATGGCTGATATCGCCGAAGTACTGTGGCGCGATCACTTGAAGCACAATCCTGCCAATCCTTCCTGGTCCAACCGTGACCGCTTCGTGCTCTCCAACGGGCACGGCTCCATGCTCATCTACAGCCTGCTGCACCTCACCGGCTACGATCTGTCCATCGAAGACCTCAAGAATTTCCGTCAGCTGCACTCCAAAACGCCGGGTCACCCGGAATACGGCTATGCACCGGGCGTGGAAACCACCACTGGCCCGCTAGGCCAGGGCATCACCAATGCAGTAGGCATGGCGCTGGCCGAAAAAATGCTGGCCGCCCAGTTCAACCGCGACGGCCACACCGTGGTCGATCACAACACCTGGGTATTCCTGGGTGACGGTTGCCTGATGGAAGGCATCAGCCACGAAGCCTGCTCGCTGGCCGGTACCTGGGGCCTCTCCAAGCTGATCGCCTTCTGGGACGACAACGGCATCTCCATCGACGGCCATGTTGAAGGCTGGTTCACCGACAATACCCCGGCCCGCTTTGAAGCCTATGGCTGGCAAGTGATCAAGAACGTCAACGGTCACGATCCGGTGGAAATCGCCACCGCCATCGAAACCGCCAAGAAGGGCGACCGTCCGACGCTGATCTGCTGCAAGACCACCATCGGTTTTGGCTCGCCCAACAAGCAAGGCACCCACGATGTGCACGGTGCACCGCTGGGCGCGGCTGAAATTGCCGCCGCGCGCGAAACCCTGAAATGGCCGCACGCGCCGTTTGAGATTCCGGCCGACATCTACGCTGCCTGGAGCGCCCGCGACAAGGGCGCGCTGGCCGAGATCGAATGGAACAAGCAGTTTGATGCCTATCGCGCTGCTTACCCGGAACTGGCTGCCGAATTCGAACGCCGCATGCAGGGCGAACTGCCCGCTGCCTGGGCCGAAGCCCGCGATGCCGCCATCGCCAAGATCGTGGACGCCGCCCAAACCGTGGCCACCCGCAAGGCTAGCCAGATTGCACTGGAAGCCTTCTCGCCCAGCCTGCCGGAATTCGTTGGCGGCTCCGCCGACCTGACCGGCTCCAACCTGACCAACTGGTCTGGTTCCAAGTGGATCAACGCTGAAGGCCAAGGCAACTACATCAGCTACGGTGTGCGTGAGTTCGGTATGGCCGCCATCATGAACGGCATGACGCTGCACGGTGGCCTGCGCCCCTACGGCGGCACCTTCCTGATGTTCAGCGAATACGCCCGCAATGCACTGCGCATGGCCTCGCTGATGAAGATCAACCCGGTGTTTGTATTTACCCACGACTCCATCGGTCTGGGTGAAGACGGCCCCACCCACCAACCGGTGGAACAAGTGGCCACGCTGCGCCTGATCCCCAATCACCACACCTGGCGTCCGTGCGACACCACCGAAGCTGCGGTGGCCTGGGCCCATGCCATCGAACAGAAATCCACCCCGAGCAGCCTGATCCTCAGCCGCCAGAACCTGCCCTTCGTGCAGCGTGATGCGCAGCAGGTGAAGGACATCGCGCGTGGCGGCTACGTGCTGCGTGATGCTGCCGATGCCAAGGCCGTGCTGATTGCCACCGGTTCGGAAATCGAACTGGCACTGAAAGCACAGGAAGCCCTGGCCGCCGAAGGCATTGCCGTGCGTGTGGTGTCCATGCCCTGCACCAATGTGTTCGACCAGCAGGACAAGGCCTGGCAGCAAAGCGTGCTGCCGTCCGGTCTGCCGCGTCTGGCCATCGAAGCCGGGGTACCGGACGGCTGGCGCAAGTACGTTGGCCTGGAAGGCGACGTAGTGGGCATTAACCACTTCGGCGAATCCGCTCCGGCCGGCGTGTTGTTCAAGGAGTTCGGCTTCACCGTCGACAATGTCGTCGCCAAGACCAAGAACATCATTCAATAAAAAAGCACAGGCCACCCCATCCAAAAACAAAGCAGGGGTGGCCTTATTTTCATGGTGTCTCCATTCTGACCCGCTCACGCGGGGAGGCACCAGTTTTCCGGGAGAGTAATAGCATGACCATTCGCATCGCGATCAACGGCTACGGCCGCATTGGCCGTCAGGTACTGCGCGCCATTTACGAATACAACCTGCACAACGATTTCAAGGTTGTTGCCGTCAACGCAACCGGCGATCTGGCCACCAACGCCCACCTGACCAAGTTCGACACCGTACACGGTCGTTTTCCGGCAGACATCGCTCACGATGAAGAAAACCTGCTGATCAATGGGGAAAAAATTCCTTTCTTCTCCACCCGCAACCCGGCTGAACTGCCGTGGAAGGCACTGGATGTCGATCTGGTACTGGAATGTACCGGTGCGTTCACCAGCAAGGAAAAGTGCCAGGTTCACCTGGATGCCGGTGCCAAGAAGGTGCTGATTTCCGCACCGGGCGGCGACGACGTGGACGCCACCATCGTGTACGGCGTAAACCACGACGTACTGACCAGCGCCATGACCGTGGTGTCCAACGCGTCCTGCACCACCAACTGCCTGGCACCGGTGGCCAAGGCACTGAACGACACCATTGGCGTGAGCAAGGGCCTGATGACCACCATCCACGCCTTTACCAACGACCAGGTGCTGACCGACGTGCGTCACAAAGACCTGCGCCGCGCCCGTTCCGCCACCGAAAACATGATCCCCACCAAGACCGGTGCCGCCAAGGCCGTAGGTCTGGTACTGCCGGAACTGAAGGGCAAGCTGGATGGCTTCGCCGTGCGCGTTCCCACCATCAATGTTTCGCTGGTTGACCTCACCTTCAAGTCTGGCCGTGACACCACCAAGGACGAAGTCAACGAAATCCTGCAGGCCGCT
This sequence comes from Aquitalea sp. FG25, assembly GCF_057809375.1. NCBI lineage: Bacteria > Pseudomonadati > Pseudomonadota > Betaproteobacteria > Neisseriales > Chromobacteriaceae > Aquitalea > Aquitalea sp. FG25. The sequence goes on along the minus strand of NZ_JBMDJV010000005.1, from coordinate 187,116 downwards.
GCCGAAGGCCCGATGAAGGGGGTGCTGGGCTTCAACACCCTGCCGCTGGTTTCCTCCGACTTCAACCACAGCACCGAAGCTTCCACCTTTGACGCCACCCTGACCAAGGTAACCGGCGGCAATATGGTGAAAGTGCTGGCCTGGTACGACAACGAGTGGGGCTTCAGCAACCAGATGCTGAAAACCGCGCGCGCCATGTTCGAGGCCAAGTAACACGCTGGCCCTGCCGGGCCATGTAGCAAACGAAAGCAGGTAGGACGCAGGTCCGCCTGCTTTCGTGCGGTAACAGTACGGGCGAGTGAGCCGGTTGAGCCATGCTCCCGCCGCACCGACCCAAGGCAAACACACCCGCCCCGGCTGCGGCTTAGCGCGGCGAACAAAATAGCGTAGCGTCCTGAGGCAAGGCGCGCCGACGCCGACAGTACAAGGGTACGGCAAGGAGGCGCAACGCAGCTACAGGGTTTTTGTCAGCGGCGCTTAACAGCCAGCAGGGCAGGGTGCAAGTGCCAACTGCTGTAATAAATACACTACTTGATCTGCTGTCTGTTACGCATGCAGACAGCCCGGTACAGTAGCGACAGCGATAGCCCGCATAGCGACAGAGCAGCTAATCAAATGGCAATGCGCTTACACTATCGCCAAGCCCGAACCCGGCTGTACGGCCTTCCCCCACGAAGGCGGTCGCCAATTGCATTCAACAGATAAAAGCGAGCCACCGATGAAATTCAACAAACTGACCGAGCTGGATCTGGCCGGCAAACGCGTGCTGATCCGTGTTGACATGAACGTGCCGGTGAAAAATGGCGTGCTTGGCGACGACACCCGCATCCGCGCCAGCCTGCCTTCCATCGAACACAGCCTGAACGCCGGTGCCGGTGTCATTCTGATGACCCACCTGGGCCGCCCGACCGAAGGCGAACCCAAGCCGGAAGACAGCCTGGCTCCGGTGGTCGAGCGCCTGTCCACCCTGCTGGGCAAGCCGGTACGTCTGGTTGCCGACTGGCAGGCCGGCCTGAGCGTGGCTGCCGGTGACGTGGTGATGCTGGAAAACGTACGCCTGAACAAGGGCGAGAAGAAGAACAATGCCGAGCTGGGCCAGGCTTACGCCAGCCTGTGCGACGTGTTCGTCAACGATGCCTTTGGCACCGCCCACCGCGCCGAAGCCTCCACCCACGCCGTGGCCCAGTTTGCCCCGGTAGCCTGCGCAGGCATCCTGCTGGCAGCCGAACTGGACGCACTGGGCAAGGCCCTGCTGGCGCCGGCACGTCCGCTGGTGGCCATTGTGGCCGGCTCCAAGGTATCCACCAAGCTGACCATTCTGGAATCGCTGGCCGACAAGGTGGACCAGCTGATCGTCGGTGGCGGCATTGCCAACACCTTCTTGCTGGCCGAAGGCAAGAACATCGGCAAATCGCTGGCCGAGGCTGATCTGGTCGACGAAGCCAAAAAAGTCATCGCCAAGATTCGCGCCCGTGGCGGCAATGTCCCGCTGCCCAGCGACGTGGTGTGCGCTACCGAGTTTGCCGAAACGGCCACCGCCAGCACCAAGAACGTGGCCGAAGTCAGCGCTGAGGACATGATTCTGGACATCGGCCCGGATTCGTCGGCAGAACTGGCCGCCATCATCGCCAAGGCCGGTACCGTGGTATGGAACGGCCCGGTTGGCGTGTTCGAGTTCGACCAGTTTGGCAATGGCACCAAGACGCTGGCCCAGGCCATCGCCCAGTCGCCGGCCTTCTCCATTGCCGGTGGCGGTGACACGCTGGCCGCGATTGCCAAATATGGCATTACCGACGACATCAGCTACATTTCCACCGGTGGTGGCGCTTTCCTGGAATTCCTGGAAGGCAAGACCCTGCCGGCAGTGGCCATTCTGAGCGAACGCGCCGCCTGATCGCCGTCATCACCACATGCAAGTGAATGGCGCGGCCAGCGCGCCATTCTCCCCACCCTTGCCGGAGCACGGCCATGCCGCTGAATACCTGGTTGCTGTTTGTCACTACCGTATTTTTTGTTTCCGCTACGCCCGGCCCCAACATGCTGCTGGCGATGACCCACGGCATTCATTACGGCGTGCGTCGCACTGCCGTCACCTGCCTGGGCCTGATGATAGGCCTGGGCATCATCATGCTGGGTTCAGCCGCCGGGCTGGGGGCCTTGCTGGCAACATCAGAACAACTGTTTTCCATAGTAAAATACGCCGGTGCCGCCTATCTGATTTATCTGGGCATCAAAACCTGGCGCGCCACGCCACAACCAGTAACAGAAGTGGCCGAGGACAGCAGCAAGAGCCATACCCCGTGGATGATGTTCCGCACCGGTTTTCTGGTGTCGATGAGCAACCCCAAGGCCTTTATCTTTTTTACCGCGCTGTTCCCGCAGTTCATGGACGCGCGGCTGCCGCAGGGGCCGCAGTTGGCCATCCTGGCGGCCACGTTTTACGTGATTGAAGCCTCCTGGCAGTTTGCCTATGCCAGTGGTGGTGCCCGCCTGGCAGGCTGGCTCAACAGCGCACAGCGGCTGAAGCTGGTAAACCAGGTATCCGGTGGTGCCTTTGTCGGTGCCGGCCTGTTGTTGTCTGGTGTTTCCCGCCATTAGGCGGCTTGCATGACCGCATTCGTAATTGGACTGCTGCTGTACCGCAGCCGGCAGTCCTCGATTTAACACCCATGCCGCCAGATCGCGGCATGATCTGAGGAGATTTTCATGGCACTCGTTTCCATGCGTCAGTTGCTGGACCATGCAGCCGAATTCAGCTACGGCCTGCCGGCTTTCAACGTCAACAATCTGGAACAGATGCGCGCCATCATGGAAGCCGCTGACAAGTGCGATGCACCGGTCATCGTGCAGGCTTCCGCCGGTGCTCGCAAATACGCTGGTGCGCCCTTCCTGCGCCACATGATCCTGGCCGCCGTGGAAGAGTTTCCGCATATCCCGGTGGTGATGCACCAGGACCACGGCACCAGCCCGGACGTATGCCAGCGCTCCATCCAGTTGGGTTTCTCTTCCGTGATGATGGATGGCTCGCTGAAAAGCGACGGCAAAACCCCGGCCAACTACGACTACAACGTGGATGTCACCCGCACCGTAGTCAACTTCTCCCACGCCTGCGGCGTGTCGGTGGAAGGTGAAATCGGCTGCCTGGGCAGCCTGGAAACCGGCATGGCCGGCGAAGAAGACGGCGTGGGCGCCGAAGGCGTGCTGGACCACAGCCAGCTCTTGACCGACCCGGAAGAAGCCGCCCGCTTCGTCAAGGATACCGGCGTGGATGCCCTGGCCATTGCCATCGGCACCAGCCACGGCGCGTACAAGTTCAGCAAGAAGCCCACCGGCGACGTGCTGCGTATCGACCGCATCAAGGAAATCCACGCCCGCATCCCCAATACCCATCTGGTGATGCACGGTTCGTCTTCGGTACCGCAGGAATGGCTGCAGATCATCAACGAATTTGGCGGTGAGCTGGGCGAAACCTACGGCGTGCCGGTGGAAGAAATCGTGGAAGGCATCAAGCACGGCGTGCGCAAGGTCAATATCGATACCGACCTGCGTCTGGCCTCCACCGGTGCCATCCGCCGCTTCATGGCGCAGAACCCGAAAGAGTTCGACCCGCGCAAATACCTGAAGGCCTCCACCGAAGCCATGCGCGATATCTGTATCGCCCGCTACGAAGCGTTTGGTGCCTGCGGTCAGGCCAGCAAGATCAAGGCCATCAATCTGGACACCATGGCCAATCTGTATCTGAAGGGCCAGCTGGCGCAAATCGTTAAATAAGCACCATCCAGTCTTCCTGCAAGCCCGCTCGATGAGCGGGCTTTTTCATGTCCATCCGCCCACTGACGCATAGCGGCATCCCCCATCAGCAGCATTGGCGCAAGCCACGCCATTGCTTACACTGCAATGATGAGCGAACTGTTATCTCCCCTAGAATGGTTTTTTGTCATTCTGCTGGCCGTAGTTCCACTACTCGGGCTGGGTTTCCACCTGTGGATCATGCTGCTGGGACATGGCAACAACGACAAGCGCACCAAGGACCAACTATGAAACTCGACATCCTGTATTTTGCCCGTCTGAAAGACAGCTTTGGCATGGGTACTGAACAGCTGGAAACCGAGGCAAGCAGCGTGGACGAACTGCTGACCGAACTGCGCCAGCGCGGTGGCAACTGGAGCAGCGAACTGGCTGCCGGCAAGGCTTTCCGCGTGGCACGCAACCAAGAGCTGGTGCGGCTGGATGCTACCCTGAGCGATGGTGACGAAGTCGCCATCTTCCCACCGGTCACCGGGGGTTGAGATGGCATCATTTACCGTACGGGTACAGCGTGAAGGCTTTGATTGCGGCAACGAAATCGCCCGGCTGTCCGGCAACCCGGCCTGTGGAGCCGTCGTCAGCTTCAGTGGCCTGGTACGTGACTATGGCGACAGGCAGGACATTGCCGCGCTGGAGCTGGAGCATTACCCCGGCATGACGGAAAAATCCCTACACGCCATCATCGAACAGGCCCGTAGCCGCTGGCAGCTGCAGGCCGCCACCATCATCCACCGCGTGGGCCGGCTGGCGCTGGGCGAAGCCATCGTGCTGGTGGTTACCGCCAGCAGCCACCGCAAGGACGCCTTTGCCGCCGCCGAATTCCTGATGGACTTTCTCAAGACCGAAGCACCGTTCTGGAAAAAGGAAATCCAGCAGGACGGCAGCGCGCACTGGGTGGACGCCAAGCACAGCGATCAGGCCGCCATCGGTCGCTGGCAATGAACTATACCGCGCTGATCCTGGCCGGTGGCCAGGCCAGCCGCATGGGCGGCGTGGACAAGGGCCTGGTGGAGCTGGCAGGCCAGCCACTGATTGCCCGCACCCTGCAAGCCCTGGCAGCACAAAGCCAGCCTCCCGGACAGATACTGATTTCGGCCAACCACCATCTGCAGCAGTACGCCGCGTATGGGTATCCGGTATTGCCGGACAGCCTGCCCGACTATCCCGGCCCCTTGGCTGGCCTGCTGACCGGCATGCAGGCCGCACCGGACGCAGTTTTGCTGATGCTGCCCTGCGATGCCGTCTGTCTGCCAGCAGATTTTGCCGCCCGCCTGCTGGCGGCGCTGCCGCGACTGCAGGCCGTCAGTGCCAGCGATACCGAGCAATGGCACCCCAGCCTGCTGGCACTGCAAGCGGGCTTGCTGCCCATGCTGCAGGATTATCTGACGGCAGGGGGCCGCTCCATCCGTGGCTGGCTGGCCGGGCTGCAACACGACACTGTGCAGTTCGCGCAGCCCTTTCCCAATCTCAATACCCTGGCTGCGGTCCAGCAGCTGGAACAACAGTGGCCGGTTGACTGACACTGTCCAGCAGCCAGCGCTTGAACAGCTGCGCATTGTCACTCAGTGATGCATGGCGCGGGTGCACCAGAAAATCCACCTTGCCGCTGACAAAGGCAAACGGCCCCAGCCGCTTGAGCACGCCCTGCTGCAACAAATCCCGCGCCATGAATTCCCAGCCCAAGCCGATGCCCATGCCTTGCAGTACGGCGTTGAAGGCCAGCGTTACCTGATTGAACATCGGCACCCGTTCCGGCGGGGTATAAGTCAGGCCGAAATGGCCAAACCAGTCATGCCAGTTGATGCAGTTCCAGGCTGATGAGTCCAGCTGGATCAATGGCAGTTGCGCCAGATCCGCTGGCTGGCTGATGTCGGGAAAGTCCAGCTGCGCGCTATACACCGGGTACACCACCTCCGGGAACAACGGCTCGGCAGCCAGCGAACTCCAGTGGCCATCACCATAGAAAATGGCAAAGTCGTACTCCGCCACACTGGCTTCATCCATGCTGTTACTGGCGTGAATATTGACGGTGATGTCAGGATATTGCTGGCTAAAAGCCACCAGCCGGGGGAACAGCCAGAACTGCGCCACCGCATGGGTACAGTTTACGGTCAGCGTGTGGCGGTTATGTTCGGCTTGCAGCCGCACCACGCTACGCAGCAAGGATTGCAGCATGGGGCCGACCTCACGCTGCAGTGCCAGCCCGGCCGGGGTAGGCTGAATGCCACGCACCAGACGCTCGAACAAGGGTAGCTTGAGCCAATCTTCCAATGCCCGAATCTGTTTGCTCACCGCACTTTGCGTCACGCACAGCTCGGTAGCAGCCTTGGTAAAGCTGCCATTACGCAGTACCGCCTCAAAGTGGATCAGGCTTTCCAGTGGCGGCAGGTTTTTCAGATAACGGCTCATATGCTTGCCTCCTCGCTTGGCCATGCCCGGCTGTCATTCCGGTTCAGCATCTTAATTCCAGTCGTGATACTAACCCAGACAAGCCATACAGGCGGAAAGACATTCCTACAGAGAATGCGTAGATGCCGAGATATCCTTTGTCGTACAAGCGTGTGAGCGCTTAGCCTTGCATTTGTTAGCCAGTGCAGGGAAGAAAGACATGAGACGCGGAGTGCATTATGCCGGCTTGGCCGGTGCAGTATGGGGCCTGGTGCTGATGGTGCCGCAGGTGTTGCCGGCCTTCAGCCCCTGGTTGCTCAGCGCGGTGCGCTTTACCTTGTATGGCGTCATCTCGCTGCTACTGGCCCTGCCGCTGGCCCGCCGTCTGAAGGCCAAGTTGCAGGGTAGGGATCTGCGCATGCTGGCCATGCTGTCCCTGGTGGGTAATCTGCTGTACTTCATTTTGCTAGCAGCCGCCATCCAGCTGGTGGGCATTGCGCCAGCCTCGCTGATTGTCGGCGTACTACCGGTCACCATCACCCTATTGGGGCTGAAAGACGAAGGGGCCCTGTCGCTGCGTCAGCTGGCCTGGCCGCTGGCCATGGTGCTGGCCGGAATTATCTGCATCAATATCGACACCTTTGCCCTGAGCCGAGCCAATGATGCTTCCTTGCTTGATCGGGCACTGGGCGTACTGGCCGCACTGGGTGCGCTGGCCAGCTGGAGCTGGTTTGCCGCCAGCAATGCGCGCTATCTGCGCCAGCGGCCCTGCTTTGACAGTCATGAGTGGTCCTGCCTGCTGGGCATGGTAACGGGCATCATGGGCGGGGCCTTGTGGCTGGCGGGCCACTGGCTGGGCCTGCCCATGGTCAGCCATGCAGTAAGCAACAGCCAGTGGCAGCTGTTCTGGCTGGCGGCCACCGGCTGCGCCCTGGGTGGCTCCTGGCTGGCCAATGCGCTGTGGTATGCCGCCGCACGGCGGCTGCCGCCCACGCTTTCCGGGCAGCTGATCGTGTTTGAAACCCTGTTTGCCTTGCTGTACGGCTTTGCCTGGCTGCAACGCTGGCCACACCCCTTGGAGTTGGCATCCATGCTGCTGCTATTGGGTGGGGTGGCCTGGGCGGTGCGGCGGCATGCCGCTCCGCATGAGCCGGAAGTGGCCCTGCAGGCCGGTTGATGTCGGGCAGTACGCCCTCCTTGAGTGGCTGATTGACATTCCACCAAGAAAAAACGCTGCCGATGGCAGCGTTTTTCATGGCAGGTTCGGGTTGGCTTATTTGCCGCCAACAACACCCAGCTTGGCACGACGTGCCTTAACGGCATCGGCCAGCGTAGTAAGCAGCTTTTCGGTATCGTCCCAACCGATACAGGCATCGGTGATGCTTTGGCCGTATTTCAGCTCGCAGCCCGGCTTCAGGTCCTGACGGCCTTCTGCCAGATGGCTTTCCACCATCACGCCGAAGATATGCTGATCACCGGCTGCCAGTTGGCCAGCCACGTCGTCGGCCACTTCCATCTGGCGACGGTAGTCCTTGCGGCTGTTGGCATGGCTGAAATCCACCATCAGCTTTTGCGGCAGACCCACGGCAGCCAATTCGGCAGCGGCGGCCCGCACGTGCTCGGCAGAGTAGTTCGGTTCCTTGCCACCACGCAGGATGACATGGCAATCCGGGTTGCCACCGGTGGAAACAATGGCGGAATGACCGGTCTTGGTCACCGACAGGAAGTGGTGCGACACGCTGGCGGAGCGGATGGCATCCACGGCAATTTTCAGATTGCCGTCAGTACCGTTCTTGAAGCCCACCGGGCAGGACAGGCCGGAGGCCAGCTCGCGGTGAACCTGGCTTTCGGTGGTACGTGCGCCAATGGCACCCCAGCTGATCAGGTCGGCAAAGTATTGCGGGGTGATCATGTCGAGGAATTCGGTGGCTGCCGGAATGCCCATGTCGTTGAGCGTGAGCAGCAGGCGACGTGCCATGCGCAAGCCGGTATTGATATCGTAGGATTCGTTCAGGTGCGGGTCGTTGATCAGCCCCTTCCAGCCCACGGTGGTACGCGGCTTTTCAAAGTAGACACGCATCACCACCACCAGCTCGCCGGCCAGGCTGTTGCGCAGGGAGGAGAGTTTGCGCGCGTATTCGATGGCAGCTTCGGGATCATGGATCGAACAGGGACCGATCACCACCAGCAGACGGTCATCCTCGCCACGCAGCAGGGCGGCAATATCCTTGCGGGCGGTGTAGATGACTTCGGAAGCGGTTTCGGTGATGGGCAGTTCGTACAGATGGGCAATCGGAGGCAGTAATTCCTTGATTTCGCTGATTCTGACGTCGTCGGTCTGGCGTTGCATGTTTGTCCCTAGCTGATATCGTTTTTACCTTGCATAGCAGCAAGATACCCGTACCAGCCAAGGCCGACAAGCCCTTGTGTCAATGGCAAGCCCTGGCAAAAAACAAAAAGCGCCATCGCAAGGCGATGACGCTTTGTAGAGGCAGAATGCCGTGCAGGCTTAGTCTGCGTATTGGCGCTTCATCCGTTCGCGACGTTCCTGCGCTTCCACCGACAGGGTAGCGGTCGGACGGGCCATCAGGCGGCGCAGGCCGATGGGTTCACCAGTGTCTTCACAAAAGCCATAGGAGCCGTCGTCAATCTGACGGATGGAGGCCTGGATTTTCTGCAGCAGCTTGCGTTCACGGTCGCGGGTACGCAGTTCCAGTGCATACTCTTCTTCCAGCGTAGCCCGGTCGGCGGGATCCGGGGTGGCTTCTTGCTCTTGCAGATGGTTGGCAGTGGCATTGGCGTTGATCAACAACTCCTGCTGCATCTGCAACAACCGGTCTTTGAAGAACTCAAGATGGTCGGCGTTCATGTAATCATCGCCTTCCCAGTTGAGAATATCTTGTTCGGTCAGCTTGGCCATAATTTTGGTGCTTCCAGCATGAGAGTTGGCAGACAGGCGAAGAAGATTACCCACGGTATCGGATTTGTGCAACTGCCAGCTACAATTCCCTTCTCCGGCTCGCCCCGCTGCTGACACTCGGTATAGCGCCAATCGCGGCGGGTAACAAGCTTGTCACATGAAAAAGGCGGCCGAAGCCGCCTTGGAACGATCATCCGCGCTTATTTCTGCGACAGGATCCACTTCACCAGAGTCTTGACGTCGGCGTCGCTGACTTGGGCATTTGGCGGCATCGGGATCGGGCCCCACACACCGGAACCACCCGCTTTTACCTTGGCGATCAGCTTGGCTTCTGCACCTTTGTCACCAGCGTACTTCTTGGCCACGTCCTTGTAAGCCGGGCCTACCACCTTGTGGTCCACTGCGTGACAGGACAGGCAGTTGTTCTTTTGTGCCAGTGCCAGATTGGCCATGGCCGGAGCGGCAGCAGTACCCAGCAGCAGGGCAGCAAGCAGCATTTTCTTCATCACGATTCTCCAGATCATTGAGGAAATGTCTCTACATCTTTTCAGATATGACAGAGCCTGACAAATAAACACATTTACTGCATCACCACTTTGAGTTGCATCAAGAAGCTGCTTTCCAAAAACTGGACCGGCAACATCAGGATGACCTGAATGATCAGGAAGAGAATGAGTGGCGACAGATCGACCCCTCCCACCGTGGCGCGGCGGAAGGGACGCAGAAAGGGGCGGGTAAGCGCATCCAGAATGGGGCTGAGCGGATTGTACGGATTCACCCAGCTCATGACCGCCTGTACGATGACCGCCCCCATCAACAGGGTGAGCGACTGCTTGAACACATCCAGAATAGCCAGCAGGGTAAGCGCCAGCCAGGTTTCTGGTGCCGCCAGGCTGTACATTGGATTGAGCGACAGAATGATGACGCTGGAAACCATGCTTACCAGCCAGGCCAGCAGCATGGTGGCGCTGTCATAGCCGCGCAGCGATGGCACCAGCTTACGCAGCGGCAGCACAGCAAAATTGGTGGCGGCCATGACAAACTGGCACAGCGGGTGCTTGAACGGCGCCCGGGCCACTTGCAGGTAAAAACGCAACAGCAGAACCAGTACAAACAGGTCGGCGATGGTCTTGATCAGAAATTGCACGGTTTCCAGAAACATGAAGCTTTAATCCTGACTGAGTTGTTGGCCCATTTCGATAGAGCGGTCACGGCAATCCTTGGCACCGGCGATGATGGCAGCCTTGACGCCTTCGGCTTCGAAACGGGCGATGGCACGTTCGGTGGTGCCGCCCTTGGACATGACATTGGTGCGCAGGGTGGCTACCGGCAGCGGGCTCTGACGGGCCAGTTCTACGGCGCCATCAAAGGTGGCCAGCACCAGCCGGCGTGCTTCGTCGGCAGCAAAGCCAGCCTGCTCGGCAGCTTCAATCATGCTTTCGATAAAGTAGAACACATAGGCCGGGCCACTGCCGGAAACGCTGGTAATGTCGTCTATGCCTTCTTCCTTGTCCAGCCATACCGTAATACCGGCGGCCTGCATGATGGTTTCGGCATTGCTGCGGTCTTCCGCGCTGACGCCGCTGCCGGCATACAGGCCGGATACGCCCTTGCCCACCATCGCCGGGGTATTGGGCATCACGCGCACAATGCGCTGGCTGCCCAGCCAACGGCTCAAGGCATCACAGCGGATGCCGGCGGCAATCGACAATACCATGCCGCCATTCAGGCGTGGTGCCAGCGCCAGGCAGACCTCTTTCAGCTGCTGCGGCTTGACCGCCAGCAGCACGATATCATCCGCCGACAGTTGCGCCGGCAGGTCGCTGGCTGTTGTCACGCCAAAGTCACGGCTCAAGTCGGCCAGCTTGGCGGTGTTCGGGTCCACCACATGAATGCGATGGCCGCCTTGCTGATGGAGTCCGCCGATGATGGCCGTGGCCATGTTGCCGCCGCCGATAAAGGTAATCTGCATTGCCTGTTTTTCCTCTTGATCTCTATTGCCATGCCCGGACAGTCCTGCTGTCCGGTTGCTGATGTTATGCATGATAGTGGCGGGCACCGAAAATGGCAGTGCCTACCCGCACCATGGTGCTGCCTGCCGCGATGGCTTGCGCCATGTCGGAAGACATTCCCATGGATACAGTATCCAATGTGAGTCCGTCTTCGCGCAATTCATCCTGCAACTGGCGCAGCAGGGCAAATTGTCCAGCCAGCTTTTCGGCATCCTCAGTCGGCTCGGGAATACACATCAGGCCACGCAGCTGCAGATTCGGCAGTGCTGCCACGGCATGGGCCAATGCCCTGGCTTCGGCAGGTGCGCAACCGCTCTTGCTGTCTTCACCGGACACATTGACTTGCACACAGACCTGCAGGGGCGGCAGTGTTGCCGGACGCTGCTCGGACAGGCGCTGGGCAATCTTCAGCCGCTCGATGGAGTGCACCCAATGGGCATTTTCTGCCACGATGCGGGTTTTGTTGGACTGTAAGGGGCCAATGAAATGCCACTCGATATCCAGCCCGGCAAGCGCGCTGGCCTTGGCTTGCAGTTCCTGCACATAGTTTTCGCCAAAGGCGCGCTGGCCAGTGGCATAAGCTTCCTGCACGGCGCTGGCAGGAAAAGTCTTACTGACGGCCAGCAGACGCACGCTGCCGGCCTGCCGGCCTGCGGCGGACTCGGCGGCACGGATGCGCTGGCAGACATCGGTAATGGCCTGTGCGATGGAATCGCTCATATTGCTCCTTGTGGCGCAGGCGGGCGCTCTCTACAACGAAAATGGCGGGACCGCTGCCTCTATTGCTATCTACATATCCTTTTGCAACGGCTTGCGCTTACAATCGCAAAAAAACGTTAGCGTCATGCCCGCTGCCGGGTAATCGTGGAGAAATTATAAATGGAAATTTCCGAGCTCTTGGCCTTTACCGTCAAGAACAAGGCATCTGACCTGCACCTGTCCGCAGGTCTGCCTCCGATGATCCGGGTGCATGGCGATGTGCGTCGCATCAACCTGCCGCCGCTGGATCACCATGATGTGCACGATATGGTGTACGACATCATGAATGACTATCAGCGCAAGATTTTCGAAGACGAATTCGAATGCGACTTTTCCTTTGAATTACCCGGCATCGCCCGTTTCCGGGTGAATGCTTTCCTACAGAACCGAGGCATGGGCGCGGTGTTCCGTGTGATTCCGTCCAAGGTGCTGACACTGGAACAGCTGGGTGCGCCCAAGATTTTCCAGGATATTTCCAGCTACCCGCGCGGCCTGGTACTGGTGACCGGCCCGACCGGTTCCGGTAAGTCCACCACGCTGGCGGCGATGGTGGACTTTGTCAATGAGAACAACTATTCGCACATTCTCACGGTGGAAGATCCGATCGAATTTGTGCACGAAAGTAAAAAATCGCTGATCAACCAGCGCGAACTGGGCTTGCAGACCCACAGCTTCTCCAATGCCCTGCGTTCGGCACTGCGTGAAGACCCGGATGTCATCCTGGTGGGTGAATTGCGCGATCTGGAAACCATCCGCCTGGCGCTGACGGCAGCCGAAACCGGCCACCTGGTGTTCGGCACCCTGCATACCAGCTCAGCAGCAAAAACCATCGACCGTATCGTCGACGTATTCCCGGCCGGGGAAAAGGAAATGGTGCGTTCGATGCTGTCCGAATCGGTACGTGCGGTGATCTCCCAAACCCTGCTGAAAACCAAGGACGGTAATGGCCGGGTGGCAGCGCATGAAATCATGATCGGCACGCCGGCCATCCGCAATCTGATTCGCGAAAATAAAATCGCCCAGATCAACTCGATGATCCAGACCGGCCAGCAGCACGGCATGCAAACGCTGGACCAGTGTCTGCAGGAGCTGGTACGGCGCAATATTGTTACGCCAAACGAGGCTCGCCAGAAAGCAGCATCCAAGGATGCGTTCTAAACTAAAGCAGGCACGCTAGCCTTACCGGATGGCCATCATGGAAAAAGACCAGGCATCAAAATTCATTCACGATCTGCTCAAGCATGCGGTGGGCAAGAACGCTTCGGACATTTTCATTTCGGCGGAATTTCCGCCCGCCATGAAGATAGACGGCAAGATCACCCCGGTGGCACCGCAGCCCTTGTCAGCCCAGCACACCAAGGAACTGGTGCGCTCGGTAATGAATGACCGGCAGACGGAAGAGTTTGAGTCGAAGAAAGAGGCCAATTTCGCCATCAACCCGCCGGGCATCGGGCGCTTCCGGGTCAGCGCCTTCATCCAGCAGGGCTGTGCCGGCATGGTGCTGCGCAAAATCAATACCGAGATTCCCACCTTCGACAAGCTGAACCTGCCCGAGGTATTGCAGGACATCGCGCTGATCAAGCGCGGGCTGGTGATTTTTGTTGGTGGTACCGGCTCAGGTAAATCCACTTCGCTGGCAGCCCTGGTGGACTGGCGCAACAGCCATAACCAGGATCACATCATCACCATCGAGGATCCGATCGAATACGTGCATCAGCACAAGAAGTCGATTGTCACCCAGCGTGAAGTAGGCGTGGATACCGAAGACTGGGAAGTTGCCCTGAAAAATACCCTGCGTCAGGCACCGGATGTAATCCTGATGGGGGAAATCCGCGACCGGGAAACCATGGGCTATGCGCTGCAGTTTGCTGAAACCGGCCACCTGTGCCTGGCCACGCTGCATGCCAACAATGCCAACCAGGCCCTGGACCGCATCCTCAACTTCTTCCCGGAAGAGCGTCACCAGCAGGTGCTGATGGACCTGTCGCTGAACATGCGCTCCATCATTTCGCAGCGCCTGTTGCCGATCAAGACCGGGCGCGGACGGGTGGCGGCGGTGGAAATCATGCTCAATACGCCGTTGATTTCTGACATGATCTTCAAGGGCGAAATTGCCAGCCTCAAGGAAGTGATGAGCCGTGCGCGCGAGTCCGGCATGCAAACTTTCGACCAGTCGCTGTTCGATCTGTTCGAGGCCGGCTACATCAGCTACGAAGATGCGCTGCGCAATGCCGACTCCATCAACGACCTGCGCCTGAAGATCAAGCTGTACAGCGAAAGCTCGAAAGGACGCGACCCGCTGGATGGCATCGATCATCTGAACATCGTCTGAGCCGCTGGCATTACGCCCAGGCTGAGCCACCTGCACGGGCGACTGGAAAATAACAGATGTACTTCGACGAAAACACTACCGTCCTCATCATTGAGGATTCCCTTACCGTGCGTCAGGGCCTGCGTACCATGCTGTCCATGGCGGGGATTACCCGCTCTGATGCCGTCAGCAGCGCCGCCGAAGGGCGCGCCAGGCTGAAAGGGCGACGCTTTGATGTTGTGCTGTGCGACTACAATCTGGGCGACGGCATGGATGGCCAGGAGCTGCTGGAAGCGCTACGCAAAACCGGGTCGCTGCCGCTGTCCACCATCTGGATCATGATTACCGGCGAGCGCAAATACGAGCGCGTGGTGGCTGCAGCCGAAATGGCCCCGGACGACTACATCCTCAAGCCTTTCAATTCCAACCTGCTGCTTACCCGCATGAACAATGCCCACAAGCGCAAGATGTATCTGGCACCCGCCCACGAACTACTGGAAAAGGGCAACCGCTCAGCCGCCATCAGCACCTTGCAGCAGCTGGTGGCAGCCGCACCGGGCACCGCCAACCGCATTGATGCCAACCGCCTGTGTGCCGAACTGCTGGTGACGGAAGGCCGCCAGGGTGAAGCGCTGCACATCTACCAGGAGTTGCTGGAAAGCAAAGTGATTCCGTGGGCCAAAATGGGTGTGGCACGCATCCAGGCCGACCAGGGCATGCAGGGCGAATCCAGTGCGCTGCTCAAGGAAATCATCCAGGATGCGCCGCTTTATACCGATGCCTACGACTTGCTGGCGCAGAACCTGATCGACGAAGGGCAGTATGCGCAGGCCGTTGATGTGCTGGAAAAGGCAGTCAGTATTTCGCCGCGCAATTTTCATCGCCTCAAAAGCTGTGGCACCGCAGCCCTGCGCTCCGGAGACCCGGAAAAGGGCGCGCAATACCTGCAACGTGCGGTGGAAGTCGGGCGCAACAACAATTTCTTCGGCCCGGAAGTGCTGATCGACCTGCTGCAGGCTTATTCCGAAACCGGCAATACCCAGCATATCGACCGTCTACAGGCTGAAATCAGCGCTAGTCTTGCCGATCGCCCGGAAGCCCAATTTACCCTGCTGACCTGTCGAGCACTGACCGCGCTGGTACAACAGCGGGCAGAAGAAGCGCTGGCCATGCTCAAGCAGGCCGCCGGCGATCTGCTCAAGCCGTTTGTGCACTTTGAATCGGCCCAGCGTTTTCTGGGAGCCGTGGTACGCCTGCCGGAAACCCTGCCCGACCCGACCCTGCTGGAAGACTGGACCCGCACCATCACCATGCGCTTTGCCTACAGCCGGCACGAACTGGCCACGCTGCAAGAGATTGCGCGCAAGCATCCGCACTGCAGCGAGCGGATCGAACATGCCTATGCCGAATTGCAGGAACAGAGTAACCGCGCAGTAGAGCTGACCACCGAGGGCCGTGCCGCCGAAGCAGGCCATATGCTGCATGAAATGGCCATGCGCCTGTACAACGAGCGTACCGGCATGAATGCTTGTGCCATTTTGCTGCGGGTACGGGAACAGCTGCGCAAGAAGAACCAGGATGTGGCCGAATACGACCGCATGCTGCATGAGATCCTGGAATGGCTGCCCAGGGATAACGAACGGGTACAGGGCTTTCTCAGCCGGCTGCATGACCAGGAGGGTGACTAGATCAGCGCGGGCAGGGGCAGCGTCATTTCCACATGCTGTTGACCCAGTCCAGCGCCTGGGTCTGCACCCGCATCAACATTTCCGGGTCGTAACCTGCAAGTTGAGGCTCCACCTCGTTCTCCAGCGATTCGGTCACGCGCAGCAATTCGCCCAGCACATGCCGGCCTTCCAGTACCGCTTCCTTCAGGATGTCATCCACCGGCAAGCTGGCAATCACCTCGGCCTTGGGCTGCTGAACCAGCACATCCACCAATGACAGCATGCCGATCATGAAGGCGCAGTCCTGCACATCGCGCCGCTGTGGATAACAGGCTTCGGCCAAGAGCTCCATGATGCGCCCGCGCGTGGCGGCCAGCTCCAGCAGCGGATTGCGCTGAGGTTCGATATTGGTGGCATTGCTGGCAAACAGCAGCAGCATGGACCAGCGCTTTATCTTGGCTCGCCCCAGCACCATGATGGCCTCCTGCACCGACGATACTGGCCGGCGCGTTGCCGCAGAGGCCGTGGTGCTAAGCTTCATCAGCATCAACACCACATCCGGTGCCAGCTTCAGTGCCTGAGCCAGCTCCTCATTGTCGGCATCACTCATCAGCAAGCCCAGCAGGCTGAGCATGGCGTGCTGGCTGGCATTGGCCTGGCGGGTGGACAACACCGTGGGCCGGGCAAAGAAATAGCCCTGGAACCACTGGATGCCCAGCTCGCGACACAGGGCAAACTGCTCCACCGTGTCCACCTTCTCCGCCAGCAGAATGCCGGAGAAACCGGCCAGCTGTACCACCAGCTCCCGCAACTGCAACAAGGTGAGGGCAGCCAGATCTATCTTGACGATGTCCACCAGAGGCAACAGGGCTCGCCGGTCGTCATCCAGTTCGATGACATCATCCAGCGCCAGCCTGAAGCCCTTGCAGCGCAGATCGGCCAGCCTTTCCAGCAAGGCCGGGGTGACCTTGACCGTTTCCAGGATTTCCAGCACCACCTTGTCGCAGGGCAAAACATCCAGCAGGTCATCCATCAACAGGGTGTCACTCACATTGATGAAGCCCAACCGGTCTCCCAGCACTTCACCCACACCCAGGTCGACAAAGGCATGGCGGATCACCGCCGTGGTGGCCATGACATCGTCGTTAACCCGTGCGACATTGGCCTGGCTAGAGCGGAACAACAGTTCATATGCCACCAGTTGCTGGTTGGCATCGACAATGGGCTGTCGCCCGAGATAGCGGGTCGAATACATGGAGGGACCTGACAGCAAATCGTTGACACTAGTGTCAGTGTAGGTCCGTAGCAGAGAGCGTGGCAGGGATTTTACTCCGTCAATAATACATTTATGATTACATCACTTGTAATAATTATCAACTAATAAAGCAGATAGTGTCATCTGTGCGCGGCAAGAGCTGAATTCTCCTGTCATCAAGGGCTGACTCAGCGCCGGGATGTCCATGAAAAAACCCGGCCTGGACCGGGTTTTCGGTACTGCAGGCTGATGTCTCAGTGCTGCAGAATCTTGGACAGAAACTGGCGGGCGCGCTCGGAACGGGCATTGATATCGCCAAAGAAGGCGTCCTTGTCGCAGTCCTCCACGATGGCACCCTTGTCCATGAAGATGACACGATGCGCCACACGACGGGCAAAGCCCATTTCGTGGGTTACGCACATCATGGTCATGCCTTCCTGGGCCAGCTCGGTCATCACGTCCAACACTTCGTTGATCATTTCCGGGTCCAGCGCACTGGTGGGCTCGTCAAACAGCATGGCAATCGGGTCCATCGCCAAGGCACGGGCAATGGCCACACGCTGCTGCTGACCACCGGACAACTGGCCGGGGAATTTGTGGGCATGGGCTTTCAGGCCAACCCGGTCCAGCAGCTTCAGGCCCTTGTCGCGTGCTTCTTCCTGACTGCGGCCCAGCACCTTGACCTGGGCAATGGCCAGGTTTTCGGTGATCGACAAATGCGGGAACAGCTCAAAGTGCTGGAACACCATGCCCACACGGCTGCGCAGCTTGGGCAGGTCGGTTTTCGGGTCGCCCACAGCAATGCCGTCGACAATGATGTCGCCCTTCTGGAAGGGTTCCAGTGCATTGACGCACTTGATCAGGGTGGACTTGCCGGAACCGGACGGGCCGCACACCACCACGACTTCGCCTTTTTTGACGCCGGTGGTGCAATCGGTCAGCACCTGAAAATCGCCATACCACTTGCTTACATTGTTGATGCTAATCATCGCGCTCATACCGCCAACCTTTTTTGCAGACGCTTCACGCATTGCGACGCGCCAAAACTGATCACGAAGTAAACCGCTCCGGCAAACAGCAGGAATTCATGCGGTAAACCCACGATATCGCCCTTGGAACGGGCGGTGTTGAGGAAGTCCATCAAGCCTACCGCATACACCAGCGAGGTGTCCTGAAACAGGATGATACTTTGCTGCAGCAGCAGTGGCATCATTTTGCGAAAGGCCTGCGGCAGGATCACCAGCCGCATGGCCTGGCTGTAAGTCATGCCCAGTGCGTAGGCGGCATTGATCTGCCCACGGGAGATGGACTGGATACCAGCGCGGACGATTTCGGAGAAATACGCCGCTTCGAACATCACGAAGGCCACCAAGCAAGAGGTAAAGGCCCCCACCGGGGTCAAATCACCGGTGATCCAGCTGAGCACCATCGGCACCACCAGGTAGAACCAGGAAATGACCAGCAGCAGCGGGATGGAACGGAAATAATTGACATACCACTTGGCCAACCGTGACAGCAACAGGTTGTCCGACAGGCGCGCCAGTGCCAGCAGGGTGCCCAGCACCACGCCGCCGCCCACTGCCATCACCAGCAGCTTGAGGGTGAGCACCATGCCGTCGGCCAGGCCGGGCAGGGAGGGAATGATCTGGCTGAAATCGAGTGCCATTATTTGCTACCTCCCATCATGCCAGGAATACGGACCCGCTTTTCCACCCAGGCCATGAAGCCCATCAGGCTCATGTTGAGCACAAAATAAATCAGCGTGGCCAGGGTGAAGGCTTCAAAGATGTTGGCGGAAAACTCAGCGGTTTGCTTGGTTTGTGCCAGCAGTTCCATCAGGCCGATCAAGGACGCCACCGAGGAGTTCTTGAAAATGTTCAGAAACTCGCTGGTGAGCGGCGGAATGATGATGCGAAAAGCCTGTGGCAGCAGCACAAAGCGGTAAGTCTGTGCCGTGGAAAAGCCCATGGCCAGCGCCGCATTGTTCTGCCCGCGCGGCAGGGCCTGAATGCCGGTACGCACTTGCTCGCACACCCGAGCGGCAGTAAACAGCCCCAGGCACACCACCACCGACAGATAGGCAGAGGTGGCCGGGCTGATGCCTTGCTTGAACCACATTTCCAGCGGCGTGGGCAGCCAATCCGGTACCAGGAAGTACCAGATGAACAACTGCACCAGCAGCGGTACGTTGCGGAACAACTCGACATAGCTGGTGGCAATGGTGGGCAGTAGCTTGCCCGGCAAGGTGCGCATTACGCCCAGCACCGAACCGAGCGCGAGGGCGATGATCCAGCCCGCCAGTGCCACGGCAATGGTCCAGCCCAGACCGGACACAAACCAGTTCAGGTAGATTTCGCTGCCGACACCGGTGGACTTGAAGAAAATGCCCCAATCCCAGTGGTAATTCATAGTGTTCTCCTGATGCAAGCAGGCACACGCGCCTGCTGCCGACAGCCGCACACCTTCCCGAACCGGGAAGGCAGGACTGAGGGATGAAGTCCCTGCCTGCAGCGTGCAGGCAGAAAATGCAGATGCAAAGCTGCCGCCCCCGTGCTGCCGTTATAGCTATAAGCAGGACAGGGGAACAGGCACACAGCAATTGAGCCGGCCCAGGCCGGCTCATGCATCTGCACTACAGGGAGGGATCGCTTATTCGGCGGCCTTGTCGGTTGGCTTGGCGATCAGTTCCTTCACCACTTCAGACATCGGGAAGTTCAGGTTCAGGCCCTTGGGCGGAACCGGGCTGGTGAACCACTTGGCGTAAATCTTGTTCACTTCGCCGGACTTGTAGGTGGCCTTGATGGCATCGTCCACCACCTTCTTGAAGCCAGCGTCGTCCTTGCGCAGCATGCAGCCGTAGATCTCGAAGGACTGCGGCTTGCCGGTCACCACCCAGTTGGCAGGATTCTTGGCCTTGGCCATTTCGCCGTACAGCAGGGCGTCGTCCATCATGAAGGCAACAGCACGGCCGGATTCCAGCATCAGGAAGGATTCGCCATGGTCCTTGGCGGAAATGATGTTCATGCCCAGTTGCTTGTCAGCATTCATGGACTTGAGCAGGCGCTCGGAGGTGGTACCGGCGGTGGTTACCACGTTTTTGCCTTTGAGGTCGGCAAAGTCTTTCACGCCGGAAGTCTTGGCGGTGAGCAGGCGGGTGCCGATTTCAAAGATACCCACCGAGAAGGCCACTTGCTTCTGGCGCTCTGCGTTATTGGTGGTGGAGCCGCATTCCAGATCGACAGTACCGTTTTGTACAAGCGGGATACGGGTTTGCGAGGTCACCAGATTGTACTTGACCTGCAGGTTCGGCATTTTCAGCTCTTTCTTCACTGCGTCGACAACCTTGTTGGCCAGGTCAACCGAGTAGCCAATGGGCTTCTGGTTATTGTCGTAGTAGGAGAAAGGGATGGAGGCATCGCGGTTGCCCAGCACGATGACGCCGGAATCCTTGATTTTTTTCAGGGTGCCGGTCAGTTCGGCGGCCATGGCCGGGGTGCTGGCCAGTGCGGCCAGGGTTGCTGCGCAAATAAGACGGGTGCAAAGCTTCATAATTGGTTTCTCCTGGGGTCCTTGATAGATTCACTGCCCTCAGCCTGAAGGCCGCAGGCACTGCTGCTGTTATAGGCTGGATTATCCAGCAACAGGACCCGGTCCTGACTTGCGGGTGCTGCTGGCAAACCCCCGTTTGCCATCCCGTCAGTCCATCGCGGACATCCTGCTTACAGTCACCGCCTCTTGCAATGGGCGGTTCTCCCTGTGTTTTCCCCCCGTTTTGGCCGGGGGTGAAAAGTTTGCGATTCTGCTGCCAGAGGCCGCAGTAATGCAAGTGGCACTGCAACAAGTGCAAGCGGCAGGGCTGCACTTGTCAATTTGTTGCGACAGTTCAGCCTGCCAGGTGGTTCGCCATCCGGACAAAATCCTCCACCGCCAGGTTTTCCGGCCGCAGGCCCGGATCGATGCCCAGTGCCTCGAAATCGGCCAGTTCCAGCACACCTTTCAGATTGTTGCGCAGGGTCTTGCGGCGTTGGGAGAAGGCCTTGGTAACCAGCTCTTCCAGTTGTTGCTCACTCTTGGCCACACCACAACGGCCCGGTGCCGGAATCATGCGCACCACGGCGGAATCCACCTTCGGCGGCGGCCAGAAGGCATCCGGCGGCACATTGAGCACCAGTTCCATTTCAAAGCGGTACTGCAGCATTACCGTCAGCCGACCAAAATCGGTAGTGGAAGGCTCGGCCAGCATGCGGTCCACCACTTCCTTTTGCAACATAAAGTGCATGTCGGTCACACGCTGGCCAAAGCTGGCCAGGTGAAACAGCAGCGGGGTGGAAATGTTGTAGGGCAGGTTGCCGACAATCTTGAACGCGCCATCAGTGATGGAGCCGAAGTCGAACTTGAGTGCATCGCCTTCGTGGATGGTCAGGCGTTCCGGCGGGAATTCCTTTTTCAACCGGGCAATGATGTCGCGGTCGATTTCTGCCACGTGCAGATGAGGTAGGCGGTCCAGCAGCGGTTTGGTGATGGCACCCAGACCGGGGCCGATTTCGATCACCACATCGTCCGGCTGCGGGTTGACCGCATGCACGATGTTTTCGATCACGCTGGCGTCTTGCAGAAAGTTCTGGCCAAAGCGTTTGCGGGGAATATGTTGGCTCATGGAAGCTCGAAAGAAGAATTGCCTGAATTGTAAACCCTCAAGCGCGGCCTGCGCCAACCCCTTGTTTCTGCTCAGCCGTGAGCAAATGCCAGCACCCCCCAGGCCAGCACCAGATAGCGCAGGGCCTTGCCTGTGGTCAGCCAGAGCATGCTGGCCAGCCACGGCAGCCGCAGCCAGCCTGCCGCCAGCGGCAGGGCGTCACCAATCAGCGGCACCCAGGACAGCAGCAACACCGCCGGGCCAAAGCGGGCAAACCAGCGTTGCAGCCTTGGCGATAGTTCCTTGCGCGGGGCCCGTCGTCCCAGCCACAGGCTGGTGGCACTGCCTGCGGTATTGGCCAGCGTGGCCAGCAGCAAGGCTGGCCACAGCCAGTCCGGCCATTTGTAGAGGAAGGCCGCCAGCACCACTTCCGAATTGCCCGGCAAAATGGTGGCCGAGGTAAACGCCGAGACCACCAGCCCGCCCAGGGCCAGCCAGGCGGCATCCATCAGATATCCAGCACCAGGCCAGGCTGGCCACAGGCTTGGGCAATGGCGGTTTTCAGTGTGCTGAAGAATTCGGCACCGTCGCGTGCTGCCAGCCACTGGCCGTCCTGGTGGGCAAAGTGATAACCGCCACTCTTGGCCGCGATCCACAGTTCCTGATTGGCAGCATGGCGGTTCACCACAATCTTGCTGCCATCGTCGAACTCGATTTCCAGCACATTGCCATTGGTAACAAAGTCGGCATCCAGACCGGCGTCGTCAATGGCATCTTCGATGCGGCTGAAAATACGATCGGTCACATCCAGAAATTCGCTTTCGTTCATGTCGTCTCTTCCTTGAATTGCGGTGTGCTAGACTGCCGATTTTGCCACATCGGACTGCCTTTTATGCTGCGAACCATGCTGACCTGCCTTGCCCTGAGCCTTGTCGTGACTGCCTGTGGCTATAAAGGCAATCTTTTCCTGCCCAAGCAGGAAGGGGCCCATACCTATGCTTCAGCACCGGCGGCACAGGCACGCCCGGCCCAGTAACAACGGTTTTTCTGCTTTTTACCCGACCGGATCCGGCGGCTGGCGGGTTTACCGCTACACTGCGTGGCCCGCGCGCCGCGCCAGCCCGGCGGGAGACTATCGTTAGCTGATTTGGTGATTTGTCACCCGCCGGTCTTCATCCAGAATAAGCTGCCCGAAGGACGAAAAGCTGCCATGACCCGTTTTGCCCGCCATCTGGAACACCACACCATCATCAACCCCTTTCCCGGTATCGTGAAACTGGAAACCGCGCTCGGGCATCGCATCAAAACCCGTATCGGCTCCAATGAAAGCCTGCCGGATCCGGTGTCGCCACTGGCTGGTGAACTGGGCAAGGTGCTGGCGGAAATGGCCAGGCTGTATCCCGATCCTTACGCCCACGCACTGCGCGAACGGGCGGCCAAACTCAACAGCGTCAGCCCGGCGGAAGTGCTGTTCGACACCGGTGCTGACAGCCTGATTCTGCTGGCGCTGCGGCTTACCTGTAATCCGGGCGATGCCGTGGTCACCACTGCAGGCACCTACCCCAGCTTCCGCTACTTTGCTGAGGGCGTGGGCGCGCGCGTGCTGGAAGTGCCCTATTGCCAGCGTGGCCAGCACATGCGGCCCGACCTGGCCCGGCTGGCCGAAGTAGCGCGCGCCGAGCATGCGTCGGTGCTGTATCTGGCTAATCCGGACAACCCTACCGGCTATTACTGGCAGGCCGAGGATATCTGCGCCTTGCGCGCTGCGCTGCCACCGCACACCCTGCTGCTGCTGGATGAGGCCTATGTGGATTTCTGCACTGAAGCGGCGGATGCACCGCCTGCCGGCATCCTGCCGCACACCCTGCGCCTGCGTACCCTGTCCAAGGCCTATGCGCTGGCCGGGCTGCGCGTGGGCTACGCCATCGCCAGTGCCGACATCATCGCCAAGGCCGATCAGATCCGCCCGCAATACGCGCTGTCCAGCATTGCCCAGGCCGCAGCCCAGATTGTGCTGGACGACCCGGACTACTCGCGCAAGCTGGTGGCACAAACCATCACCCTGCGCCATCACCTCAGCCATGCCTTGTACGACCAGGGCCTGACGCCGCTGCCATCGCATACCAATTTCGTCTGCGTCGCCTATCCGGATGCCCAACAGGCCGAGGCCATCCAGCGCCATCTGCTGCAAAGCGGTGTGGCCATTCACCGCCCGCAACACCCGGCGGTACGCCACATGCTGCGCATCACCGCGCATCCGCAGGCCACCAGCGCGCGGGTGCTGGCCGCACTGGCCGGCCAGCTGGACTGAGCGCAACTGACAAAACCCTGTGGCGGCTCCTTGCCCCAGGAACACTGCGCTCTTGTCAGCCGCGCCAAGTAGCCAGACAGGCTCTGGGCAGCGCCATCAGCCACCGCATTTGCCAAGCGGTGGCTTTTTTGCGCCCACTGCCCACCATGCCACCAGCTACTGACACTATGCTGTCAGCAGGGGGCGCGCATGCTGTGGACACGGCAACCCCGCCGTCGCCCTTTTCGGAGCCTCATCATGTCGCTGATTCACTGGTTTGAAATCCCCGCCGCCAATTTTGATCGTGCCGTTGCCTTTTATCAGCAGGTATTCCAATTGCAGCTGAAACAGGAAGACTGCATGAACGACCGCATCGCCGTGTTTCCCGATAGTTCCGGCTGCATCATGGCCAGCCCGCGCCTGCCGGCCGGTGGCCAGGGTTGTCGCATTTATCTGGATGGCGGGCCGGATCTGGCCGCCACGCTGGAGCTGGTGAAAATGGCTGGCGGCAAGGTGCTGCTGCCCATCACCACGCTGGAAGACGGCAATGGCGATATCGCGCTGCTGGAAGACAGCGAGGGCAATATCATCGGCCTGCATGTGGAACCCTGAGGCAGGCAAGTCTGCTAGCAGATATCATGCTCATTCCCGCTTGGCTGGCAGTCGTCATACGCCACTTGCCAGCCAGTACAACCGGAGCAGCTCCATGCCATTTTCTGCGCAGGAACGCCAGCAACTGCTGGCACTCAAAGGGGTTGGCCCAACCGTCATCGCCCGGCTGGAACAGATCGGCTTTAGCAGCCTGAGCCAACTGGCTGGCCAGGAAGCTGCCGACATCACCTGGCAAGTGGCGCAAGCGCTTGGCTCCAGCTGCTGGCATAACAGCCCGCAAGCACGGCAGGCCATCGCCAGAGTCATCGCACTGGCACGTGAACAAGCACCCTGCACCACCTCAGCAAAGGAAGCAGAATGAAATTTGCCTACACCATTGTTTACGTGGCGGATGTCGCCAGCTCGCTAGCTTTTTTTGAAGAAGCATTCGGCTTCTCACGGCGCTTTCTCACCCCGGAAGGCGACTATAGCGAGCTGGATACCGGCAACACCACGCTGTCCTTTGCCAGCAAGGCGCTGGCGCTGAGCAATCATCCCGCAGGCTTTCGCTTCACCGATGATGGTGCGCTGCCGCTAGGCGTGGAAATTGCCCTGGCAACTGATAACGTGATGGCGGCACACCAGGCGGCACTGGCTGCTGGCGCCAGCGAGCTGGCCGCGCCGCAAGTCAAACCCTGGGGGCAGACGGTGTCTTTCCTGCGCTGCCCGGACGGCATGCTGCTGGAGCTGTGCAGCCCGGTTACACCTTAAACACACTGGGTTCAGAAAGCACACTCCATGCGCCGCGCCGACCGTTTGCTGCAAATCCTGCACCTGCTGCGTGGCCGCCGCCGCACCACGGCGGCCCAACTGGCGGAGTGGCTGGAGATATCCACCCGTACCGTTTACCGCGACATGGCCGACTTGCTCGGCAGCGGCGCGCCGGTCAATGGCGAAGCCGGTGAGGGCTACTGGCTGGAACAAGGCTTCACCCCGCCACCGTTGAGCTTTTCTGCTGAGGAGTTGGCCGCGCTGGAAGTAGGTGCGCGCATGCTGGCCGGCTGGGCCGACCCTGCCACCGCCGAGGCTGCCGCAGGGGCACTGGCCAAGATCCATGCGGTATTAGGCTCGGCGGTTCTCACACCAGCCCCCCTGTTTGTGCCACAACATCACGACTACCCCTGTGAACGCCTGAGCAGCTTGCGCGCTGCCATTTTGCACAGACAAGCAGTCGCCATGACTTATCAGGATGAACAAGGGCAGCACAGCCAACGCTGTGTATTGCCACTGGGGCTGTTTTTCTGGGGCGACCGCTGGACCCTGGCCGCCTGGTGCCTGCTGCGGCAAGACTACCGGCATTTTCGCATTGACCGGCTGCAGCAATGGCACACCACCACCGCAGACTGGCCGTCGGCAATCTCGCTGGATGGCTTCATGCAGGCAGCCCAGGCAGCCCAGGCAGGCACAGTCAGCCGACAGCAGCTATTGCGCACCACCAGCCAGTCCTGGCACCGCTAAGTGCCGACCGGACTTGAATCCGGGCTGGCATTGATGGATTCCACCTGTCTATATTGACAGCTCGGGGTCGTGATTGCGGAGAAATAGGCATGAATCTTGAAGATGCCCTGCTGCTCCATTTTGAAATGAAGCTGGAACTGCGCATGGCCATGCTGGAGGGCAGGCAGCTGGATTGCGCACAAATTGCCGATGAATGTGGTTGCGAACTGGGCCGCTGGCTGCGAGGAGAGGGTCGTGTCAATTGCTGTCAGTATGCGGCGTTCCAACAATTGGTGAATAACCATCGCGACTTCCACCTGGAAGCAGCGCGAGTGGCTGCTCTCATCAACCAGGGCCAGTTTGATGCTGCCAGCGAAGCCTTGGCAGTAGGGCCATCACAATACAGCCGCCTGTCCTCAGCGGTGGGCAGCGGTATTGCCGAATTGCGCAAGCGGCTGTTTCAGCAGTTCAGCCACTAGCGCAATCCTGCAGGCTTAGAAACGGCGCGCTTGCGGGCCGGGCAGTTCGATGATTTTCCAGCCTTCATTGCGTTCATCGAAGAAGTGGATGATGGAATCCACCGACACCGTCTGGATGCGGTCTTTATAACGCAATTCATTAGGATGATCGTCAAACGCCACATTGGCCTTGAACATGCGGCCACCCAGCCGGGTCATCGGGCCGATATTCATTTCGCTTGGCTGATAACCGTTCAGCTTCAGCCACATCTGCGCCTGTTCGCGACTACTGATCCGTGTTTCGGTGGTGGATGCCGCTGCCAGCGTTTCCAGTACCCAGGTATTGGAATTTTCGTAGCGCGTGGAGAAGGGGTAGGCCACCATGTTGTAACGGGGTGAGTGCAGAGCACGCAAGGGACGACCGGCCTGCAGCTGTGGCAACAGCCGGTCAACCACTGCCGGCGGCGGTACCAGCAGCACCGCATCGAAGCGGAACATATCGTCGAGGAAGAAATTACCCAGGCCCTCGTACCACAAGTCGGAGCGATCGGTGCCGCACTCGTTCAGCAAATGGGCCACCCGCCAGCGCCCGCCGCTTTCCGGGCGGAACATGATGCCAAAATGCGTATAGCGCAGGCCGTATTTGGACAAGTCCTGCCCCATGCGCCCTACCACCACCACATTGCTGTCCACTTCATTAAGCTTGGTCTGCAACTGTTCGGCGGTTTGCATGGCCAGCCGGAAGGTTTCCGGCGTCAGCGGTTTCTCTTCACACGCCTGGCCGGCATGGGCCAGTAATGGCAGGCAGCACGCTGCGACCAGCAGCCATTTCAAGCAAGTTTCACGACGGGACACGGCTATGCTCCAGCAGGGCTTCGCCCAGTTTGTTGGGGATAAAGGCCAGCACCTTGCCAGACACCACCAGCAGGGTGCCGCTGGCGGTGGCCGTAACCTGTACCGCGCTGCCGATGGCTGCGCCGGAAGCCTTGACCGTGCTGCGCGACAATTCCACCGATAGTTTGGCCCCACCCTGCACCGACTCCAGCGTCAGCTTGATGACATCGCCCGAGCCTTCAACCAGCCCAACAATCACATAGCCACTACCCGTCACCGCCAGCACCGGCCCCAGGGCAGATTCCCCGCGCCCGGTGGCACTAGCGGCGATACTGGCTGCGGGAGCGACCACGACCGAAACTGCACCTACCGAAATTTTCTCCGACGCCGTATTGGCAATGGAATCGGCCAGCACCGATCCGGCCAGTGTCGCCAACACGCTGGCAAGCAATAATTTACGCAGCATTTTATTATCCAAAATGAATAAGAATTTGAATATTCACATAGGATATTGAGCAAAACAAGTATCAGTGGGCATGCAACAAAGCAAGCAGCGCCTCGCCATCCAGCCGGGCAGCCAGGTCTCCGCCTTCCAGCAGGCTGTCGGCCAGTGCGCGTTTTTCTGCATGCAGGGCGACAATTTTTTCTTCGATGGTGTTTTCCGCCACCAGCCGATACACGGTGACAGGCCGCTGCTGGCCCATGCGGTAGGCGCGGTCGCTGGCCTGGTCTTCCACCGCCGGGTTCCACCACGGGTCCAGATGAATCACATAGTCCGCTGCGGTGAGGTTAAGTCCGGTGCCACCGGCTTTCAGGCTGATCAGAAACACCTCGCCCGCGCCAGCCTGGAAGGCATCCATGCGTGCCTTGCGTTGCTTGCCCGGTGTGGCGCCGTCCAGATACTGGTAGGCAATGCCTTGTTCATCCAGCCATTGCCGGGCGAGGGCCAGATGATCGACAAACTGGCTGAATACCAGCGCCTTGTGGCCGTTATCCAACAGCTCGGTCATTAACTGGCAGAAGAAGGCAAACTTGCTGGCGGGCAGGGCGGTGTCCGGCTGCAACAGCGCCGGATGGCAGCAAAAGCGGCGCAAGCGGGTTAGCTCAACCAGCACCTGCATGGTTTTCTTGTCCTGGCTGTCCACCTCGGCCAGCTTTTGCAGCGCCTGCTGGCGCATGGCTTCGTACACATGCAGCTCCTGTTCGGACAGCGCAATGCGGCGGGTGATGTCGGTGCGCGGTGGCAGCTCGGTCAGCACTTCGGCCTTGGTGCGGCGTAACAGATAAGGCTGGATCAGCGCCTTGAGCGTGGCGCGCGCTTCTTCGTCGCCCTCGGCAATGGGCTGGGCAAAGCGCTGCTGGAATTTATCCTCATTGCCCAGCAAACCGGGCGTGATGAAGCGGAACAGGCTCCACAACTCACCCAGATGGTTTTCCACCGGCGTACCGCTGGCGGCCAGGCGAAAATCCGCGCGCAGGCTTTGTGCCGCCTGCGCGCGTTTGGTATTGGCATTCTTGATGGCCTGCGCCTCGTCCAGCACCACGCTGGCCCAGTGCACCTCGGCAAAGTCGTCCGCCTGCAATTGCAGCAGGCCGTAACTGGCAATCACCAAGTCTTGCGGCCCGACTGTGGATAAGTCGCGCTGCTGTTGATAAGAGCGCAAACGCAGGCTGGGGGCAAAGCGGGCGGCCTCGGCCAGCCAGTTGAGCGCCACCGAGGTAGGTGCCACCACCAGTTGCGGGCCCAGATGCGCACGACTGAGCAGCAGCGCCAAGGTTTGCACTGTCTTGCCCAGCCCCATGTCGTCGGCCAGACAGGCCCCGGCACCGATATGCGCCAGCCGGGACAACCAGGCAAAGCCTTGCAGCTGATAAGGCCGCAAGCTGGCTTGCAGCGTGGCCGGCACCTCGGGTTGGAAGGCTCGCAGGCTGTCGCGCTGTGCCAACAGCTGCTGCCAGCCAGCGTCGCCGTCGAATTGACCGATGTCCTCACTCAGCCCGGCCAGCAGCGGGGCGGCCAGCAGGCTGAGGCGCAAGCCGTCAGCCACCGCATGATCGGCCAGCCGGGCCAATTGCTGCAGCTTGGCTTGTAAGCTGTCGGACAGGGCCAGCCAGTCCTGCTCGGACAGTCGCAGATACTGGCCGGGCTGATTGGCCAGTGCTTCCAGCAACTGGCGCAGTTGCAGTACCCGGTCCTCATCCACCTGTACTTCGCCGGTCACTTCCAGCCAGCCGTTCTTGCGCTTGGTCTTCAAACGTAGCTGCGGCAACCCGGCCTGGGCCTGAATGCGCATGCGCTGGCCTTGCGGCCAGACACATTCCAGCCGCTGCGGGTTGATGGCCTGTAATTGCTGCACCACTTGCAGGGCCTGTTGCTGATTGGCCAGCAGCCATTGCAGCACGCCATCCGGGTCGGGGCGGGCGGTTGCCAGTGCCGGACAATCCTCCAGCAAGGCCGCCAGTGCTTGTTTTTCTGCCGTCAACTGACGCTGAAAACGGATGGCCTGGCCCTGTTCCAACGCTACCTGCTGCCATGGCCCGCGCCCCGGCGGATACCAGGCCGCTTGCCCGGCCACCCGGCAGCGCAGTTGCAGGCGCAAGCCTTCCGGCAATGGCACCAGTACGGCAAACAGGCGCGGGTCGGCTGGCATGACGGGCAGGTCCGCGCCATCATCCGCTTCCACCAGCTCCACCGGCAGCCACGGCACCATGTCGCCAATGGCCTCCAGCAGCTTTTTGCGCGCGGCCACGGGCACGCTCAAACGATGGCCCAGCAGCGCGGCCAGCTGGCGGATTTCCGGCCCCGGCCAGTACACCAACAGGCTGTTGGCACCACTGCGTTGCCACAGGCAATGCTGGCAGGCGGCAATGCCGGGCGGGCTCAGTTGCAGCACCATTTGCTGTTGCTGGCGCTGCAGCAGCAGGCTGATCTGCCCGGCTTCCAGCGTGACCGGCTGATTGGGCTGTTCTTCCCAGAACAGCGCCGGATGACCCAGCAGCAAGGGCAGGGCGGCTTCGCCATCCAGCTCGGCCAGGCTGCTGCCATCCGCCAGCTGATGCGTGCGCTCAAGCTGGCGGATTACCAAGCGGTCCTGCGCGCTCAGCCAGTCCCAGCCATCGGCCTGATCCAGCAAGCGCCCCAGCGGCAGCACGCGGCCACGGCTCCAGCCAGCGTCCTCCCATTGCTGGATGCAGGGGGTGAGGCGGATACCGGCTTCATTGGCCAGAATGCGCCAGGCCAGGCGCTGGGAGGGAATGGGATTCATGGGGCGATAACAAGGTGGAACAGCCCGCTATTGTGCCTGAGCTGTCAGCAAGCAGCAGCGCTGATGGCGGTATCTGGCCGTCTGCGAGGCAGGCAGTCGGTAAATGAAAACAGCCGCCCACAGGCGGCTGTCCGGTCAATCAGCACATCCCGTCGTTCAGATGCGCGCCAGGGCGCGGCGAGCGGCGGCGATGGTCTGTTCGATGATGTCGTCGGTGTGGGCGATGGAGACAAAACCGGCTTCGTAGGCCGACGGTGCCAGGTACACGCCTTCATCCAGCATGGCGTGGAAGAAGCGGTTGAAGCGTTCGCGGTCGGAAGCTGTTACCTGGGCGTAGCTGGTGGGTACGGCATCGCAGAAGTAGATGCCGAACATGCCACCCACGCTGTCAGTCACCATGGAGACACCGGCTTCTTTGGCGGCTTCGGCCAGGCCTTGCGCCAGACGCGCAGTGCGGCGGCTGAGGGTGGCGTGGAAGCCCGGTTCCTGAATCAGCTTCAGCGTGGTGAGCCCGGCAGCCACGGCCACCGGGTTACCGGACAGGGTACCTGCCTGATACACATTACCCAGCGGCGAGATGCAGCCCATGATGTCGGCGCGGCCACCAAAGGCAGCCAGCGGCATGCCGCCGCCAATCACCTTGCCCAAGGTGGTGAGGTCCGGCTTGACGCCGTGCAGTGCCTGGGCGCAGCCCAGATCAACACGGAAACCGGTCATCACTTCATCGTAGATCAGCACCGTGCCGTGTTTTTCGGTGAGGGCACGCAGGGTTTGCACGAATTCTGCCGACGGCTTGATCAGGTTCATGTTGCCGGCAATCGGCTCCAGGATGACGCAGGCGATCTGGTCGCCGATTTCCTTGAACGTGCGTTCCAGCTGCTCGACGTTGTTGTACTCCAGCACCAGGGTGTGCTTGGTGAAATCAGCCGGGACACCACCGGAAGAAGGATTACCAAACGTCAGCAGACCGGAACCGGCCTTGACCAGCAGGCTGTCGGAGTGGCCGTGGTAGCAGCCTTCAAACTTGACGATGGCGTCACGGCCGGTAAAGCCACGGGCCAGACGGATGGCGCTCATGGTGGCTTCGGTGCCGGAGGACACCAGACGTACTTGCTCCACCGAGGGCAGCAGCTTGCAGAGTTCCTCGGCAATCTCGATTTCCGCTTCGGTGGGCGCGCCAAAGGACAGGCCATCCACCGCCACATCCTGCACTGCCTTGATCACGGTGGGGTGGGCGTGGCCGACGATGGCCGGGCCCCAGGAGCCGATGTAGTCGATGTACTGTTTGTCATCGGCATCCCAGAAGTGTGCGCCCAGCGCCTTTTTCACAAAGCGCGGCGTGCCGCCCACCGAGCCAAAGGCACGTACCGGCGAATTGACACCGCCGGGGATGGTTTTCTTGCCACGTTCAAACAGTTCGAGATTGCGGGACATGCGGTTTCCTTATGACGGGTAGGGCGCAAACCATCGTGTTTGCTGCCGCTGAATCTGGTTTGCCAGCGGCGCAGGGCCTGCGCCGCTGAATCCATGCTGGCAAAAACGTTATTTTTCCACAGCCGGGCCAGGCAGTGTTGGCATTTCAGCGCTGCGGCCAGCTGGTGTAAGGGTTCTTGGACAGATAAGCATTGGTATATCGCCCATCCTGGGTGACTTCCGCGCCTACCCAGTCCGGCTTGGCAAATGGGGTGTCTTCGGCGGGCAATTCGATTTCCGCCAGCACCAGCCCGGCGTTGTCGCCAAAGAATTCGTCCACTTCCCAGACAAAGCCGCCAAACGCGATGCGGTGGCGCAGCTTGTCCACCACCATCGGGCACATGGCGTCCATAATGGTCTGGGCATCCGCCAGCGGAATGGTGTATTCGAATTCGTGGCGGCTGATGTCGCTGATATTGCCCTTGAGGGTGAGCCAGGCCTGATCGCCCACAATGCGCACCCGCACCGTGCGTTCCTTTTCTACCGACAGATAACCCTGGCGGTATTGCACGCCTTCGGCCAGGCCGCGCCAGTTGTCATTGGCAATCACAAAGCGGCGTTCGATTTCCAGTCCCATACTTGTTTTCCTGTTGCGGGCCCATGGCCCGGCTCTTGGTGAGCCAACTCAATTCAGAAGGGTTTGACCACCACCAGAATCACCACCGCACACAGCGCCAGCACCGGGATTTCATTGAAATAGCGGTACCACACATGGCTGTGGCGATTGGCCCCGGCGACAAAATCGCGATACAGCTTGCCGCAGTACAGATGGTAAGCAATCAGCAGCGCCACCAGGCTGAGCTTGGCATGCATCCAGCCACCGCCAATACCAAAGCCCTGCCACAAGGCCATACCCAACACCAAGGCCAGTACCGCCAGCGGCGTGGTGAAGCGGTACAGCTTGCGCGCCATCAGCAACAGGCGATCGTACTCGGTACCCGGTGCCGCCATGGCCAGATTGACGAAAATGCGCGGCAGGTAGAACAGCCCGGCAAACCACGATGTGACAAAAATGATGTGAAAAGCCTTCAGATACAGGTAAGCCAATTCAGACTCCATTCAGGCGATTGCCGGATGCTGTTTCACGTGAAACAGCATGCTCAACCGCGTTTTGCTTGCAGATACAAAGGCATGACTTGCGGGATATGTGCCTGCAAGTCGCTGATGCGCGTGGGCCCGGACGGGTGGGTGGAGAGGAATTCCGGCCCGCTGCCGCCACCGGCGCTCATCATCTTGTTCCACACATTGACGGCAGCATTGGGGTTGTAACCGGCACGCGCCATCAGCTCCAGACCGATGATGTCGGCTTCGGATTCCATGGTGCGGCTGTGCGGCTTGCTCAGGGCAACATCGGCCGCCATGCCAGCCAGATTGAGCTGGCTCTGGTTCAACCCGGCCACCGCCCCCACCAGCGACAAGCCCATCTGCTGGGCATAAGCCTGGCTCATGGTTTCCCGGCTGTGTTCACGCAGGGCATGGGCGATTTCATGGCCGATCACCGCCGCCATTTCGTCATCCGTCAGCTGCAAGCGTGTTACCAGGCCGGAATACACCATGATCTTGCCGCCCGCCATGGCGTAGGCATTCAGCTCCTGCGTCTGGGCAACATTGACCTCCCACTTCCATTTGGCGGCATCCGGACGGAATACCGGCGTCTGGGCAATCAGCCGTTGCGCCACGCGCCTCACCCTTGCCGTGAGTGCCTTGTCGGTATTGAGCTTGCCCGCGCTGCGCGCCTGACTCACCTGACCCGCGTAGGACTTGGCCGAGGACTGCTCCACCTCCTGCGCGCTGAGCCACATGTTTTGGCCGCGATTAATACCCACCACACCGCTATTGGTGGTGTTGACCTGGGCACAGCCAACCAGCGCCAGTACCAGCGCCGCGTGGGAAAAGACTTTTCTGCAAACTTGTTTCATGCCACATTCCTTGCCACGGCGTGTTTACCGTGAATATGCATGCGTGCCGCTGGCTCAGATTTCCACCATTTCGAAATCGTCCTTGCGAGCATCGCAGTCGGGACAGGTCCAATTGGGCGGGACATCTTCCCACGGAGTTCCCGGCGCAATGCCATCTTCCGGCCGCCCGGCTTCCTCGTCGTAGATGAAACCGCAAATCAGACACATCCAAGTGCGCATACGTTTGTTCCAAGCTCGGTTAAAATAGGCATTCTAATTGCTGCTGCACGATCTGACCAAAGAGGTTACCGCCTTGTCCACATTGCCCCCACCACCCGCAGTACTCACCCTGGCTGGTTCCGACCCTTCTGGCGGCGCCGGCATCCAGGCCGACATTCTCACCCTGGCCAGCCTGGGTTGCCACCCCTTGTCCGTGATTACCGCCATTACCGTGCAGGACACGGTGGGCGTGGACGACTTCATGGTGCTGGATTCCGATATGGTGAACGACCAGGCGCGTTTTCTGCTGGAAGACATTCCGGTGCTGGTGTTCAAGATCGGCATGCTGGGCAGCGTGGAAAACGTGGCCGTGGTGGCCCAGCTGATTGCCGACTATCCGGATGTGCCGGTGGTGCTGGACCCGGTGCTGCGCAGCGGCGGCGGCCACGAGCTGGCCGATGACGACCTGATTGCCGCCATGCGCGATTTGCTGATTCCGCAAGTGTCCATCATCACCCCCAACAGCATGGAAGCACGGCGGCTGGCGATGAACGACCCGGACGAGGATGAGGAACTGAGCCTGGACGAAGCGGCCAAACGGCTGCTGGCACTGGGTTGTCCGCATGTGCTGATTACCGGCACGCACGAAAATACCAAAGAAGTCATAAACAGTCTGTACAGTCCCAACGGCGTGGTGCGTGCGGACCGCTGGGAGCGGCTACCCGGCAGCTATCATGGCTCCGGCTGTACCCTGGCATCGGCTATCGCCGGCATGCTGGCCACCGGGCTGATGCTGCCGGAGGCGGTACGCGAAGCACAAGAATATACCTATCAAAGCCTGGTGGCGGGTTTCCGCCCCGGCATGGGCCAATACATCCCGGACCGGATGTTCTGGGCCCGCGAAGATGAAGGAGCAGAGGGTGACAGTGATTAAGGGCTTGTATGCGGTATCGCCGGAGGCAGAAGACAGCGAGCAATTGCTGGCCAAGGTAAGCTGCGTGCTGGATAACGGCGTGGCCATCCTGCAATACCGCAACAAGAGCGACAACACCGTGCGCCGCCTGCGCCAGGCCAGCTTGCTGGCCAGCCTGTGCAAAAGCCGCCAGGTGCTGTTCCTGATCAACGACGATGTGACACTCGCCCGTGCGGTGGAAGCCGATGGCGTGCATCTGGGCAAGACCGATGGCTCGGTGGCGGACGC
Source organism: Aquitalea sp. FG25 (assembly GCF_057809375.1). Lineage (NCBI taxonomy): Bacteria > Pseudomonadati > Pseudomonadota > Betaproteobacteria > Neisseriales > Chromobacteriaceae > Aquitalea > Aquitalea sp. FG25. The sequence continues at coordinate 151,634 of NZ_JBMDJV010000005.1, read as the reverse complement.
CCGCGCCGTGCTGGGGCCGGATGCCATCATTGGCGTGTCCTGCTACAACGACATCGCACTGGCCGAGCAGGCTGCACGCGATGGTGCCAGCTATGTTGCTTTCGGTGCCGTATTCCCCTCCCGCACCAAGCCCAATGCCGTGGCGGCACCGCTGTCGCTGTTTGGCGAAGCCAAAAAACTGGGCCTGCCGTCGGTCGCCATTGGCGGCATCAATCCGGACAATGCTGCCCAGGTAGTCGAGGCCGGTGCCAGCGCCATTGCGGTGATTGGCGGCTTGTTTGACGCGGATGACCCCGCCGCTGCCGCCCGCCAGATGGCGGCGCTATTCGACTAGCCGCTGTCCGTTCCGCTGCCTGTCTCATCCCGGCCTGGTGCCGGGATTTTTATTTTCGCCCCGCGTCCTGTTGCACATCACCACCCAGCACCTTGAACAGGGCCACCAGGTTTTCCGCCTGCGCCTGACGGGACGCCAGCCAGGCTTCGCGCTGTTGCGCGGTTTGCTGCTGCTGTAGCAGAACTTCGGTCTGTGCGGCTTCGCCCACCCGGAAACGTTGCCGCGCCAAACCCAGCTGCAACTCAGCCAGTTCCACATTGGCCTGCAAGGCCTGCTGCCGCTGGGCCTCCTGCTGGTAACGCAACAGGGCGGTTTCGGTATCCGCCAGCGCTGCCAACACTTTCTGGCGATAGGCGGCCAGCGCGGCATCCCGTGCGGCTTCGTGCGCCGTCACCTGGTTTTTCAGCCGCCCACCGGCAAACAAGGGCAGGCTCAGCTGCGGGCCGACATTCCAGAAGCGGCTGGCAGCGGCGGTGAGATTACCTGCGTGGATGGAGTCCCAGCCACCACTGCCCACCAATACCAGCCGTGGATATTGCTCGGCCACTGCCACGCCGATGTCGGCAGTTGCTGCCGCCAGTTCGCGCTCGGCCTGACGGACATCGGGCCGACGGCGCAGCAAATCAGCAGGCAGGCCCACAGGTGGCTGCGCCAGCGTGGCCGGGATTGGCCGCTCACCGGCCAGCGTGGCGGCCAGCTGTGCCTGGGGCTGATCCAGCAATACGCTCAGCGCCGCCAAGGCGGCACCCTGCGCTGTCTGCAAAGGGGGCAGTGCCGCTTGCAGGCTGGCCACACTGCTGGCGGCCTGGTTCAGCTCGCTATCGGACACTTCACCGCTCTGACGCAGCAAACCGGTCAGGCGCAGGTTTTCCCGCGCCGCCGCCAGCTGGGCTTCCAGATTGCGCTGGCGTGCCACCCAGCCACGGTAATCAATCACATTGCGCGCCACTTCCGCCGCCACTCTTAACGCCACATCGGCCTGCTGTTCCTGCATGCTGTCCAGCCGCGCACTAGCAGCTTCGCGGCTGCGGGCGGTATGGCCAAACAAGTCGATTTCCCAGCTGGCATCCAGTTGCAGGCGCTGGTCGTTAAAGCCGGTGCGCGGATTGGCAAACGGGATGTTGGCAAAGTTTTCGCTATTGCGGCTGAACTGGTCGCGCCCGCTGCGCGCACCGGCATTCAGCTGCGGCCACAGTGCGCTGTCCACCACGCCCAGGCTGGCCCGCGCCTGCCGCACCCGCGCCTCGGCCTGTGCCAGATCCGGACTGGACTGCAAGGCCTGCTCCACCAGCTGGCTGAGCGCGGCATCGTCAAACACCGTCCACCAGCGCTGCAATTGCGGCTGGCTGCTGGCAGGCTGGTTCTGGTAATGCGACGGCAGGGTGGTTTGCGGCGCGTGGTAATCCGGGCCAACTGCGCAGGCGGTAAGTGCCAGCAGCAGCAGGGGAAACAGGGATTTGGCGTGGAACATCAGTGACTCCTCTGCAGGAACATCCGGTAGGCCAGCGCCAGCGTACCGGCAGCAATGGCCAGCAGCGGCCACAGGTGCGGCCAGGCCTCAGCCAGGCCATAGCCCTTCAGGAAGATGCCCTTGACGATGACGATGAAGTGGGTAAGCGGGTCCACCGCGCTGACCATGCGCAGCGGCAGCGGCATGTTTTCCACCGGGGCCATGTAGCCGGACAAAATCACCGCTGGCGACATAAAGGCAAACGACCCTAAAAACGCCTGCTGCTGATTGCTGCTGAGCGCGGAAATCAGCAGGCCGAAGCCCACCAGCGACAGCCCGTAGCACAGCATGGACACAATCAGCAGCCCGACCGTACCGCTGAACGGTACGTGGTACACCCACACCGCAGCAGCCGCAATGATGCAGCCTTGCACCAGCGCCACCAGCATGCCGGGCAGTGCCTTGCCAGCCATGATGTAGCCCGGCGTCAGCGGCGACACCAGCAGTTGCTCGAACGTACCTTCCTCGCGTTCCCGCGCCAGTGACAGCGCGGTCACCATCAGGCAGCCGATGGTGGTGATGATGGCCACCAGGCTGGGCAGCACAAACCAGCGGTATTCCAGATTGGGGTTGTACAGGTTTTGCACCAGCAGCCGCGCTGGCATGGCTTGTCGGCTGCGCTCGGCAGCGTACTGCTGCACCACTTGCAGGGCGTAGCCATAGGCAATCTGCGCGCTATTGCTGCGCCGCCCGTCAATAATGGCCTGCGCCGTCACGCTCTGGCCGCTGGCCAGCCGACGGGAGAAATCCTGCGGCAGGCTGATGGCCAGCAAGGCCTGTTGCCGGTCTATCACCTGCTGCATGTCTTGCTGGCTGTGTAACATCAGCACTTGCGGAAAGGCCTGGGTGGCGGCCAGCCGCTGTACCAGCTCGATGGAAGCGGCGCCGCCATCCTGATTGAACACCGCCAGCGTGCTGTTTTTTACTTCCAGCGTGGCGGCGAAGGGAAACAACAATAGTTGCAGCAGCACCGGGGCAATCAGCAGGCGACGGCTTTGCGGCGTGCGCAACAGCGCCTGCATTTCCTTGCGAATCAGAGTGAACAGACGTTGCCACATCTCAGTTGCCATCCAGTCGGCGCGGTGTCCGCCAGGCGGTCAGCCCCAGCCAGAAGGCGGCGGACAGCAGCAGAAACAGCAGGTTGATCAACAAGACCGGCCAAATCTCCCCAGCCTGGAATAGCGTCTGCAAGGCGCTGACAAAATAACGCGCCGGAATCAGGTAAGTCACCGCCTGTACCGCCAGCGGCATGCTGCGGATTTCAAACACAAAGCCGGACAGCATGATGGCGGGCAGGAAAGCCGCCGTCAGGGCAAACTGCGCGGCGACAAACTGGTTGCGCGTGGTGGTGGACAGCAACAGCCCCAGCCCCAGCGCGCTGCCCAGAAACAGGCTGGTGACCACAAACAACACCCATAGCGAACCACGCAATGGCACACCCATGATCAGCGTGGCCACCAGCACGCACATGGCCATCGCCGCCATGCCCAGCAGGTAGTAGGGAATGATCTTGGACAGCAGCAGCTCGGCCCGCGTCACCGGGGTGGACAGCAGCGCCTCCATGGTGCCGCGCTCCCACTCGCGTGCCACCACCAGCGAGGTAAGCAGCGCGCCGATGATGGTCATGATCACCGAAATGGAACCGGGCACCAGATAATTGCGGCTTACCGTGGTGGGGTTGAACCAGTAGCGCGGCTGCAGCGTCAGCGTGGCGGTGGCGGGCTGGCCGCTCTGGCGCTGGTTCAGCCACAGCTGGAATACCCCCTGCACATAGCTGGCGACAAAATTGGCGGTATTGGGCTCGGCACCGTCAGTCAGCAGCTGGATGGCAGCGGCACCTTGCCCTTGCCTGACCCTGGCGGAGAAATCGCTGCGCACAATCACCACCCCGCGCACGCTGCCCGCCTGCAATTGCTGGCGCATGGCGGACTCGGACGTGGACAGGCTGGCAGCAATATAAGGCGAGGCTTGCAGCGTTTGCACCAGACGGCTGGCTTCCACGCCGCCATCCTGCTGCACGATGCCCAGGCGCACCCGGTTGGCATCCAGATTGATGCCATAGCCGTAGATGAACAGCAGTAATACCGGCAACACGAAGGCAATCAGGATGCTGCTGGGGTCGCGCACGATCTGGTAGCTTTCCTTGCGGCACAGCGCAGCAAGGCGACGCAGGCTGAGGCTCATGTGGCCTCCCGCAATTGGTCGTCACGCTGCACCAGCGCGATGAAGGCATCTTCCATACCGGGATCGGGCAGATCGGCATCGGCCACCAGCGCCTTGAGTTCATCCGGAGTGCCGCTGGCAATCATGCGGCCGCGATACACCAGGCCGATGCGGTCGCAATACTCGGCCTCGTCCATGAAATGGGTGGTCACCATCACTGTGACGCCCTTGTCCACCAGGCTGTTGATATGGCTCCAGAATTCGCGCCGGCTGACCGGGTCCACCCCCGATGTGGGCTCGTCCAGAAACAGCAAGGGCGGCTGATGCATCAGCGCGCAAGCCAGTGCCAGCCGCTGCTTGAAACCCAGCGGCAGTTCTCCGGCATTCATGGCCAGAAAGGGCTGCAAGGCAAATACCCGCACCATATCGGCTACCGCTGCCTTCTGGCGCGCGCCGGACAGGCCGTAGATGCCGGAGAAAAACTCCAGGTTCTGCGCCACGCTGAGGTTGCTGTACAGGGCAAATTTCTGCGCCATATAGCCGATTTGCTGCCGTGCCTGGCTGGCGGATTTTTTCAGGTCCAGCCCCATCACCCGCGCCTGACCACTGCTCACCGGTAACAGGCCGCACATCATCTTGAAGGTGGTGGATTTGCCCGCGCCATTAGGGCCAAGTAGGCCGAAGATTTCGCCACGGCGGATACGGAAATCCACATGATCGGTGGCGATAAAATCGCCAAAACGGCGGGTGAGTTGTTCGGCCACAATGACGGCGTCGGCATCCACGCCATCCGGCAGTCGTGCTGGCGGCATGTGTTCGGTAAGCGGTGAATCGCCACCCGGCCCGCCGCCCAGCAAATCGATGAAGGCATCTTCCAGCCGTGGTTTGACTGCCTGCAAGCTGGCGTCCGGCCCGGCATCCAGACTGGTGAGATCTGGCAGCTCGCCTGCCGTACGCAACACCAGCCGCACCGCATGGCCTTGCAAGGCACCGTCTATCACCTGCGGGCAGCGCAGTGCGCGGCGCAATACCTGGCGGCGATTACCGCTAATGCCCTGCAGCAGCAGGCTGCGGCCCTGCATGCTGTCCATCAGCGCCTGCGGACTGCCGCTGTATTGCAGGCGGCCTTCGTGCATCAGCAGTACTTCGCCGCACAGCTCGGCCTCGTCCAGATAGGAAGTGCTCCACAGCACCGCCATGCCGCCATCGGCCAGACTGCTGACCATGCGCCACAGCTCACGGCGCGAGATGGGATCCACCCCGACACAGGGTTCATCCAGCAGCAGAATGCGCGGCGAACCCAGCAGGGTGCAGGCCAGCCCCAGTTTCTGTTTCATGCCGCCGGACAATTTACCGGCCAGCCGGTCGGTAAAGCGGGCCAGATCGGTAAACGCCAGCAGCCGTGCAAAGCTTTCAGCCCGTGCCTGGCCGGTAACACCGCGCAAATCGGCATACAGCGTGAGGTTTTCCAGCACGGTAAGGTCTTCGTACAGGCCGAATTTTTGCGGCATATAGCCCAGTTGCAGGCGCAGTGCATCCCCCGCCGTTACCGGGTCCAGCCCTTCCACCTGCAAGCTGCCGCTGTCAGGCTTGAGCAAACCGGCCATCAGCCGCAGCAGGGTGGTCTTGCCGGCACCATCCGGCCCCACCAGCCCGGTGATGAGACCGCGACGGATGTCGGCATCCAGCGCATGCAAGGCCGGGCGACCGGCAAAGGCATGGCCCAGCGCGCGCAGGCGGATAGCAATAGCCTCACTCACGGCCACAATCAGCCTGTTTCACCGTCACCGGCATACCCTGACGCAAGGCGGCATCCGGCTGGGAGATGATGACGCGCAGGCGGTAAACCTGGGCGGTGCGCAGATCCGCCGTTTCCACATTCTTGGGCGTGAATTCCGCCGTGGGCGAAACAAAACCCACGCGACCGGCATAGGGCTGTTCACGACCGTCGCGGTACACCGTCACCGCGCAGCCCGGCCTGAAATCGCCCAAATGCGGCTCTGCCACATAGGCGCGCACCCACACCGGCTGGGTGAGCGACAAGGTCAAGCTGCTGGCACCGGCTGCCAGCATGCTGCCCGGTTCCAGCACCCGGGTCAGGATGATGCCGTCCGACGGTGCGCGCAGCACGGTATCGGCCAGTTGCAGCTGCGCACTGGCCAGCTGGGCCTCGGCCCGTTTCACATTGGCGTCCACTTCGGCCACTTCCTGCGGCCGGTAGCCCTTGCTCAGTGCCTGGTATTGCTGTTGCGCGGCCTGATACTGCGCTTGTGCCTGTTCATGCGCTGAGCGGGCGGCATCCAGCGCCTTGACCGCTGCAGCACCGCTGCCGGCCAGTTCCTGTTGCCGCTGCCAGGCGGCATTGACATCGGTCAGCACCGCCTGGCGGGCATCCAGCGTAGCGCGGGCCTGTGCCACATCTTCCGCCCGATAACCCTGGTGCATCAGCGATTGCCGGGCCTTGAGCGCAGCGAGCGCAGCTTCGGCATCGGCCAGGGCATTGCGTTGTGGTGCGTCGTCCAGACGGGCCAGTATCTGCCCAGCTTTCACCGTGGCGCCTTCATCCACCAGCACTTGCTGCAAGCGGCCGCCAACACGGAAGGACAGATTGACCTCACGGATATCCACATTGCCAGACAGCACCAGCTCATTGCCCTGCTTGTCTTGCTGCCAGCGCCAGATGCCCGCTGCCAGCAGCGCCAACAGCAGCAGCCCCAGCAACACCCGTTTTTTAGTCATGTTGTCTCTCCCCGGCACCAAGACCTTTCAGCGCCCAGTTCAGTCTTTGCTGCAGATGTACCGGCTCCACTGCATAGCTGGCCAATGCCTGCTGCAGCAGATCCGGCAGAATGTTCTTGCCACTGTTAAGTTGTTGCAGCAGCACCGGGAAACCCAGTGCCGACATCAGAAACATCAATTGATGCAGTGGTGGTGCCTGGCATAGCTGGCCTGCCTGTTGCGCTTCGCTCAGGCATTGCAGCAGCAGTTGCGGATGGCGCGGTGCCAGGCCACGGATGAATTCCACTGCTGCTGTTTCGCCCGAACCGGCATCCAGCAACAGCTGACTGATTACCCCGCCCTCGGCTTTGGCAAAATCCGCCAGTTGCAACAGCATGGCCGACAGTCGGCTCAAGGGCTCGCCCTGCTGTTGCAGGCTGTCCTGCAATTGCCGGTATAGCGGCGCATACCACAGCTCCAACAGCGTGCTGACAAATTGCTGACGGTTGCCAAAGTGATAGACAAAACCACCGGGGTTCACCCCGGCTTGCTGACAGACACCGCGCACGGTCAGCCGGCGCAAGCCGTGTTGTCGCAGCTGCTGCAAGCCATGTTCCAGCAACAGGCTACGGGTGGGATGGGAGGCTGATTCACTATGCATACCATCAATTTATACAAGCGTATAAAAATGGCAAAGCACTATCCGAAAAAAATTGATGCAAGACAGGAAATGACTGACGCCCCGTAGCAGGCAGGCAACAGCATCAGGCAGGCAGGTGCGCCTGCAACAGCTGGACAATACGCTGGCTGGCACCACGATGCGCAGCAGTAAACACCAGCGCGGCGTGGTGCATTTGTTGACGGCGGGCCTCGTCCTGCAACAGGCCGAGCGCTTGCTGCACCAGTGCGTCGGCATCTGCCACTTGCATGGCAGCGCCAGCCTCCAGGGCCAATTCACTGGCCTGGGTAAAATTGAACATGGACGGGCCAAACAACACCGGCAGGCCGAGGCTGGCCGGTTCAATCAGGTTCTGCCCGCCCAGTGGCTGCAGGCTGCCGCCAACAAAGGCCACATCGGCACAGCCATAGTAGGCAAACAGCTCGCCCATGCTGTCGCCCAGCCACACGCTGGTGTCGGCGGCAATGTCCTGTTGCTGGCTGCGACGTTGCACGGCAAAACCCATGCCCTGTGCCTGCGCGGCCACGCTGTCAAAGCGCTCAGGGTGGCGCGGTACCAGCACTAGCAAGGTATTGCCCACCTCGGCCTGCTGCCAGGCCTGCAGGATCAGCTGTTCCTCGCCATCACGGGTACTGGCGCAAATGAATACCGGGCGGCTGCCAATGCGCTGGCGAAACTGCGCCGCCAGTTCGGCCATGGCGGCTGGCGGGGTGAAATCGTACTTGGTATTGCCACAGACTTGTGGTGAAACGGCACCCAATTGCTGCAAACGTTCAGCATCTTGCTGGCTTTGCACAGCAATGGCGGTCAAATCACGCAATGCCGGGCTAATCAGGCCCTGAATACGGCGATAACCGCGTAACGATTTTTCCGACAAGCGCGCATTGGCCAGGAATACCGGCACACCTTGCTGGCGTGCCGCATGCAGCAAGTTCGGCCATAGCTCGGTTTCCATCAGCACGCCAAAGCGTGGCTGCCAGATGGCCAGAAAATCCCTTACCGCGCCGGGATAGTCGTAAGGCAGATAGCGCACTTCGGCATCGGGGTAGAGCTGGCAGGCAGTTTCGCGACCGGTAGGGGTCATCTGGGTGAGCAGCAGCGGCGCATCCGGCCAGCGCTGGCGGATGGCCTGGATCAGCGGCAGTGCGGCACGGGTTTCGCCCACCGATACCGCATGAATCCAGATCGCCCCAGTCGCCTGCGGCAGCTTGGCCTGGCCGAAACGTTCATCCCAGTGCTGCAGATAGGCCGGGGCCTTGCGCGCACGTTTTTTCAGATAGCGGCGAATCAGGGGCGTGGCAACCCACCACAACAGCGAGTACAGCCCACGCCGCCAATTCATTGCATGTCCTTGCGCGCCAACAGTGCCTGATACACCGTATCCACCGTCGGACACTGGCCGATATTGCCCAGATTGGTGGCCCACGGGGTTTCCACTACGCCGGTTTTGCCGGGGTCGGTATCGGTGTAAATGGCCACCAGCGGCACATTCAGGGCATTGGCCAGATGAGACAGGCCAGTGTCGACGCCAATGACGGCGCGGGCATGGCCCAGCAAACCACAGGCTTCCACCAGATTCATCCGTGGTGCCACCACGGCTTGCGGCATGGCGGCAGCCAGTCGTTCTGCACGCTGCTGTTCGGCGGTATTGCCCCAGGGAATGATCAATTGCAGGCCGTGTTGTGCCACCAGCTTTTCACCCAGTGCAATCCAGTGCGGTTCCGGCCATTCCTTGGAAGCGCGGCTGGTGGCATGCAGCAGCACGGCGTAGCGCTCGGCTTGCAGCCAGGCCGGACGCGCTGCCGCCGGTACGCCAAAACATGGACTGCCCTCTGTCTGGTAACCGAATACCTTGGCCAGCAGCAAGCGACAGCGTTCAACAGCCGACAGCGACCAGTCCACCCGGTGCGTCTTGTCATATAGCAGACAGGCCAGCGGCTCGCGGATGCTGCGGCGGTCATAACCAGTCAGCGGCGCACCGCTGAATTTGGCAGGCACCGCACTTTTCAGCAGCCCCTGGCAATCCACCACCAGATCCCATTGCGTAGCGCGCAGTTTCTGGCGCACGGCTTTCATTTCTGCCCAGATGACTGGTGACAGCAGCTGTTTGCGCCAGCGTCGCCATGCCAGAGGAATAACGTCATCCACCGCCGGGTGCAAACGGGGGATGTCAGCAAAATTCTCTTCGGCCAGCCAGCTGATCCTGAGATTGGGGTAGTGCGTCTTGAGCTCGGTGATGGCTGGCCAAGTGTGGATAAGGTCGCCCATCGACGAGGTACGCACAATCAGTACGTTCATCATGGCGCGCATTGTAACCGAGCTGCACCGAAGCCGCTGTGGTTAACCAGGTAAATTCCGTGCGCAACAGATGTGGATAAACAGCTGTGTATAATTCCGGCCATATTTATCCACAATCTGCCAGCCTGTCCGCCACCGGATTAATCCCAGTGCCATCAACAGGACAAGCTACTGATCAAGCATGTGTTTTTTATGGTTATCAACAGAAAACCACCGCTCTCATTAGTCTCTTCATAATAAAATTATGCTTAAGATAAACAATGTAACTGCACAAAAATAGCGACTAACAGGCTGCGGTGTTCAAGTCACTGACAGCATGTGGATAAACCAGTGCCGGTCAGAACGGCTAAAGTTATCCACAAATGCTCAGCATGCAGACAGCAAACTGCTCAACATGGTTTTATCTCTCTTAAATCATTGAACAAACAAGTAAAAAGACACTTATCCACAGATTTGGACTGCCTTCTACTAGTTTCTTCTATATACATATAGGAATAACAAGAAAAGATGCGAGAACCACTCAGCGTTGTGCTCATCACCAAAAATGCGGCCTCACAGCTGGAAAAAACCCTGGCAAGCATTCAGTGGGCAGAAGAAATCGTGGTGGTGGATTCGGGCAGTACAGACAATACAGTCGCCATAGCTTCTGCCTATAAGGCCAAAGTTATCCACCAGGACTGGCTGGGATTCGGTCCGCAAAAGCAATTTGCCGTTCAGGCAGCCAGCCATGACTGGGTACTTTGTCTGGATGCAGACGAATGGCCATCAGAAGAATTGGTATTGCAAATCAAGAAGATACTGAACAATCCACAAGCCCGTGCTTACCGGTTTGCCCGCAGCAATCGTTTTATGGGTCGTTTTCTGAAGCATGGCGAAGGCTACCCGGACTGGAGCCTGCGGCTGTTTGACCGACGCCATGCATGCTGGTCGGATGATCTGGTTCACGAGTATGTGAAAACCGAAAGCCCTGTGGAAAAGCTGGCTGGCGATCTGATGCACGAATCAGGCGAAGACATTGCGCTGTACCTGAACAAGCAGAACCGCTACACCAGTTTGCAGGCAGAATTACTGTATAAGCGCGGGAAAAAAGCGGGATGGGGCAAACTGGTGTTCAGCCCATTGCTGCGCTTTACCAAGTTTTACCTGTTGCGCCGTGGTTTTCTGGATGGTTTGCCCGGACTTGTCCACATCAGCATTGGTTGCTTCAACAGCTATATCAAATACGCCAAGCTTAACGAGCTGCACCGACTGGAAAACAAATCATGAAAATCCTGGTAACGGGTGCTGCCGGTTTCATTGGCCGGGCAGTATGCGAACGCTTGCTGCAGGCTGGTGATTGCACGGTGGTTGGTGTGGATAATCTCAACAGCTATTACCCGGTGAGCCTGAAACAGGCCCGCCTTGCCACGCTGGAGGGCCATGACGGCTTCCGCTTCGTCCAACTGGACCTGGCAGACTGGACCGCACTGAACGCGCTGTGTGGGGCGGAAAGCTTCGATTACGTGATTCATCTGGCCGCACAGGCCGGTGTGCGCTATTCCATCGACAACCCGCATGTGTATGCCCAAAGCAATCTGCTGGGCATGACCAATGTGCTGGAAGCCTGCCGACGGCATCAGGTAAAACACTTGGTGTACGCCAGTTCCAGCAGCGTGTACGGCCAGAATGCCAAAGTGCCATTTGCAGAAGACGACAGGGTGGATGCACCGGTCAGCTTCTATGCCGCCACCAAGAAGGCCAATGAAGTCATGGCCCACAGCTATGCCCACCTGTATGCCCTGCCATGCACCGGGCTGCGCTTTTTCACCGTGTACGGGCCATGGGGAAGGCCAGACATGGCCCCCTGGCTGTTTACCGAGGCGATATTGCAGGGCAGGCCAATCAAGGTATTCAACCACGGTCAGATGCAGCGCGATTTCACCTTCATCGACGATATCGTGGAAGGCGTGCTGCGGGTGATGCGGCATGTACCGGAAAGCCGCAACGGTGAGCCGCCTTATGCGCTGTTCAATATCGGCAATCACAATCCGGTGAGTTTGCTGGATTTTATCCACAGCATCGAAAGCGCTTGTGGGCGTGAGGCCGTGAAGGAGTACTACCCGATGCAGGATGGCGATGTGCCCATCACCTATGCCGATACCAGCCGGCTGCGCGCTGCCGTGGGTTTTTCACCGGATACGCCACTGGCAAGCGGCATGCAGGCGTTTGTTGACTGGTACCGGGGATATCACCAGTGCTGAATGCCGTTTAAGGGCGGCTAACAGGCTGCTGACAGCATTGTGGATGCCTTGGCACCCACCTAGGTGGGTAAAGCAGACAAATGGGCCTGATGGGCCTTTACGCAGCCTTGCAAGGCAGGTTGACTCTGCCATGCAAGGCCACGAGAGAAAGAAACAGCGGGAATGACAGCCATCACGATGCGTTTTGCCCGTGCCGCAGACTGCGCGGCATTACAACAGCTGATTCTGACCGATGGCCCGAACGACTGGAATTACTTGCCAGCGGATGGTGTGGCCGAGACGCTGCAGCAACTGGCCGCCGGCACTGTGCAAGGCCTGCTGGCGGAGCAGGAAGGTCGCTTGCTGGGCATCATGTTGTTTGCTGTCAGCGATCGCTATCCGGAATACCGCCCGGCTGAAATTGCCGCAGATCAGGCAGGATTTCTGATCGAGGCGGTAATCAGCCGGGATTGCGCCGGCAAGGGTTTGGGCAGCCGCCTGTTGCTGGCGGTGTGTGATGCCCTGCAGGCGCAGGGCTGTCGCTGGATCTGTGCGGACAGGCATCAACAAAATGCCGGTTCAGCCGGAATGATGCGCAAGGCGGGCTTTGCCGAGCTGGGCAGTTATGATGATCCGGCTCACCGCTGGAGCGGATCGCGCCAAACCACCGTCTGTGGCAGACGGCTTTAATGGGGCAGGCGGTGTCAGTACAGCTTGCAGTTGAGGCTGAACACCGTTTGCCAACCCGCGCTGTGCTGCCTGGCTGAATCGGCCATCCAGCGCGAACCCGCACCGATATCCATCGACCAGCGTGGATTGAATGGGTGATTCAGCATCAGCAGCAAATTGCTTTGTTCCAGATGCCGACCGCTGCCGTCAGCCTGATGTCCCAGGCTGGTAGCGCGTTGTGAATCGGCCAGGCTGGCCCAGCCCAGCAGACTGACACGTTGATTGCGCCAGTGGCCCAGGGTGAGATCCAGATTCATCACCAGCAGGCTGCCCGGCGTGCTGTTTCCCAGCCGGTCTGCATAGCCGATGGATAGCGAGCCGTCCTGCGGCAGATCCACGCCATAACGCAGCACCCCCATCCAGTGGCTGGAATTGGCACCCAGCTCCCACTGGCTTTCATTGGCCGCTGCCAGCGTCACCCAGCCGCCTGGGGCAGGCAGCCCGATACCGGCTTCACCCTGTTGTACAAACAGGCTGCCAAAGGCGGTGTCATGCCGCAGATCCATGTTGGGTTGCAGTTTGCTACCGCTGCCAGCTGCAGTCTGGTATAGGTTGCCAGCCAGGCTAAGCGTCAGGCTATGCACCGGTTCTTCAGCATGCAGGGGCAGGCTGCTTAGCAGGACAGTCAGTAGCGGAAGGGTGGCAAGGCAGCGCATGGCGGCTCCGGTAGCGGGAAAAAATGGCAGCTGGCTGCCTTGGTGCTGGCAGAGCATACGCCGCCGCCTGCCAGCTGAAAACCGCGATTGCCGCCGTGGGCCGGGATAAGGGGTGAACTGGCCGGTTCTGCGACAGCTACTTCTGGCGGGGATATTTTTTTGTGAAAAAAATATTTCAGCGCAATGTTGTGGTGATGTGGTGATGAAGCAGGCAGCAAGTGGATGAATCCATGATGTTAAATGGTAAATCACTGTCTTGCTTGTGGCATGAATTAATATGCCATTTAGATTAATTGTTTTATTTCAAATAATTTTTGATATTAAACGGAACTACATTCACTTTTCTGCAATCTTTCATACATTGAAACTGTTTCGGAGGGCTGCGCCATGCTTCATCATTCCCCGCTGATTGCCACCATTGTTGGCAGCCTGGTGTTTGCCTTCATGCTGGGTACATTGGCTTTTCGTTTGCGTCTGCCACCGTTGATCGGCTATTTGTGTGCCGGCATTGTTGCCGGGCCTTTTACACCAGGCTTTACGGCAGACAGCCAGATCGCACCGCAATTGGCGGAGATGGGCGTTATTTTGCTGATGTTTGGTGTTGGCCTGCACTTTTCCGTGCGTGACCTGCTGGCGGTGAAAGCCATTGCCCTGCCTGGTGCCATTGGGCAGATTCTGCTGGCCACGGTGCTGGGGCTGGGTATGTCACAGCTACTGGGTTGGCCGCTGGGAGAGGGAGTTGTATTTGGCCTGGCTTTGTCCACCGCCAGTACGGTGGTGTTGCTCAAGGCCTTGCAGGAGAAAAATCTGGAACAGACTGATGACGGCAAGATCGCCATCGGCTGGCTGGTGGTGGAAGACCTGGTGATGGTGTTGACGCTGGTGTTGCTGCCCATCTTTGCTGGGGTGCTGGGCGGCAAGGGAGCGGATACGGTGATCAGCGGCAGTGCCGTGTTGTGGACCATTGTGCTGACGCTGGGCAAGGTGGCGGCTTTTGTGGCGCTGATGCTGGTGTTTGGCCGACGTTTTTTGCCCTGGATGCTCGAACGCATTGTGTACACCGGCAGCCGCGAGCTGTTCCGCCTGGCGGTGTTGTCTACCGCGCTGGGCGTGGCTTACGGCGCATCCTTGCTGTTTGATGTGTCGTTTGCGCTGGGTGCCTTCTTTGCTGGCATGGTACTGGCCGAATCGCCATTGAGTCATCGCGCCGCCGAAGAATCACTCCCCCTACGCGATGCCTTTTCCGTGCTGTTTTTTGTCTCGGTGGGCATGTTGCTCAACCCGTCGGTCTTGCTGCATAACTTTTGGGAAGTGCTGGGCACGCTGCTGATCATCGTGGTGGGTAAGTCGCTGGGTGCTTACGGCATCGTGCGGCTGTTTGGCCGCAGCCCGGCTACCGCGCTGACCATTGCCGCCAGCCTGGCGCAGATTGGCGAGTTTTCCTTCATTCTGGCCGGGCTGGGCATTACGCTGGGGCTGATGGGCGAGCACAGCCATTCTCTGATTCTGGCCGGTGCCATTTTGTCCATTCTGCTCAACCCGCTGTTATTCTTGTGGACCGAACGCTATCGCAAGCAGCAGCCAGCACTGGCCAGTAATTGAAAAGCCGCCCGAAGGCGGCTTTTTCATGCCTGCAGCTGGTGTAACACTCAACTATCATTTTGCTCCAGCAAGCTGGATGGCAGGCGGCTGATCAGGATTTTGTCCACCCGTGTCCGGTCCATGTCGACCACTTCAAAGCTGAAGCCCTGCCAGTCGAAATGGTCGGTTACTGCTGGCACCCGCCCCAGCTGGAACATCATTACGCCGCCCAGGGTGTGGATGTTGCCGGTGTCTTCGCCCGGCAGGGGCAGTTCGACATCAAAATACTGGCGGAAGCTGTCCGGTGTCACCATGCCATCAATCAGATAACTGCCGTCCTCACGCTGCACGATGTCGTCGTCTTCGCCATCGGCGTGGATGGAGGGCAGGTCTCCCACCACGGTTTCCAGCACGTCGTTCATGGTAACCAGCCCCTCCAGCTCGCCGTATTCGTCCACCACCAATGCCAGGTGGGTGCGTGCCTGTTTGAACTGTTCCATCAGTTGCATCAGCGATACCGTCGCCGGGACATAGAGCGGTATTTGCAGGTCGGCAATGAAATCTACGCTCTGACCAGCCAGCACCCGATCCAGCATGCGTTTGGTATCCAGAATGCCCAGCACATGTTCCATACCGCCCTTGCACACCGGAAAGTGGCTGTAGCCATGCGAAATCAGCAACTGACGGTTGTCGTGCTGCTGGTCTTCGATATCGATGGAGACAATGTCCTTGCGCGGCGTCATCACCGCCGCCACCTTGCGGTCATCCAGCCGGAAGATGTTTTCCACCAGCTCCTGTTCGGCGCGGTCAAAAATGCCTTCGTCCGCGCCCTGTTCCATCAGCACGCGGATTTCTTCTTCGGTAATCGACGGTTCATTGCTTTTGCGCGCGCCGATCAGCCGCAGCAGGGTGTCGGTCAGCCGTGACAGCAGACGCACCAGCGGGGCGGCCAGGCGGGATAGCAGCAACATCGGCGGGGCCAGGGTGCTGGCGATGCCCTCGGGGTTGAGCATGGCCAGCCGTTTGGGTACCAGCTCGCCAAACACCAGCGACAAGGCGGTGATGGCGGCCACCATCAACGCTACCGACAGCGGCTTGTTATAGGCATGCAGCTGCGGCAGGTTTAGCTCCAGCCAGTACTGCAAATGTTCAGACAAGGCCGCTTCACCATACACGCCGGAAAAAATGCTGATGCTGGTGATGCCAATTTGCACGGTGGACAGAAAGCGGGTGGGTTCTTCAGCCAGGCGCAGTGCCGAGCGGGCTCCACGCCGGCCTTCTTCGGCCCATTGTTGCAGGCGTATCTTGCGTGAAGAAACGATGGCGATTTCCGACATGGCAAACGCGCCATTCAGAATAATCAGAATCAGCAGAAAGAAAATATCCACGATGCGGGAGAGGCGGGAAGATAACCCCTGCTAGCTTAGGGCAATGCGGGCGGGCTGAAAAGCCGGGTTTTGCATTGCGGGGCTATCTACCGCAGCCCCGCAATGCAGCCGATCAGAACAGGCTGTTCTGAATGGTTTCTGGCATCCAGCGAATCGTGGAGCGGCCATGTGCGGCCAGCCAGGCATTCACCTGCGAGAAATGGCGGCAGCCGTGAAACCCCCGGCTGGCGGACAGCGGCGAGGGATGGGCTGCGGTCAGCACCAGATGACGGCTGCCATCAATGCGCTCGGCCTTGGTTTGCGCCCAATTACCCCATAGCAAGAATACACAGCCGGGGTTTTGCTGGTTAACTGCATCAATCAGCGCGTCGGTCACCGCTTGCCAGCCCAGCTTGCCATGGCTGCCTGCCTTGTCCATTTCCACCGTCAGCACACTGTTAAGCAGCAGCACGCCCTGTTCGGCCCAATGGCTCAGATCGCCGCTGGCGGGCATGCCGCCGCCCAGGTCTGCCACCAGTTCCTTGTAAATATTGCGCAGACTGGGCGGAATACGCACGCCGGGTGGCACGGAAAACGACAGGCCCATGGCCTCGCCCTGACCGTGGTAAGGGTCCTGACCCAGGATCACCACCTTGATGTCGGCCGGAGCCATGGTACGCAGGCTGTTGAAAATAAGCGGCTGTGGCGGAAACAGGGTTTTACCCTGGCTGACTTGCTGCTGCAGTTGCTGGTCGATCTGGCGCAGGCGGGAGAAGACTACCGGGGTGTTCAGGACGGCTTCCCAGGCCGGATGCACCGGGGCCAGGGCTGGAGCAAGGTATTGGAGTTGGCTAAGGCTCAAGACAGATACCGTATCAGGTTGGTTTTGCTGCATTTTTGGACGAACACAGCGCTTACAAGTTGCAAAACAAAAGCCATTCCACGAGGGAATGGCCTTGTCAGGGTACGGCTTACCGGCAGGAAGGGTCTGCTGGTCTCAATAATGGGCCATGTCCGGGTCGATTTCGCTGGCCCAGGCTTCTACACCACCTTGCAGGCTCAGCACCTGTTCGAAACCGGCATTGGCCAGATACAGGCCCACCTGATAACTGCGCACGCCATGATGGCAGACGGTGACAATCGGCTGGTCATCCGGCAGTTCACTCATGCGCAGCGGAATCAGGTTCATCGGAATGTGCAGCGAACCGGCAATGCTGGCCAGCTGTACTTCCCAGTCCTCGCGCACGTCCAGCAACAGCGGCTGTGCTGCTGTGCTGTCGGCGCGCCAGGCGGCCAGATCGCGGGCGGAAATTTCGCGAATCATCAGAATACGAAACGTTCCGGCTCGATGGCTTCAGCCTTGGCCAGACGGGAAATACAGGTTTCGAACAGATTGGTTTCGCTGAAGGCGGACTCGCTGACACGCTTGATCAGCTTGCAGCTCATGGCCGGCAGGTCACCCACCACCACAATCATGCGGCCACCGACGGCCAGCTGGGCTTTCAGGGTTTCCGGCACCACCGGCAGCGAACCACCTACCACGATCACGTCGAACGGGGCTTGTTCTTTCAGGCCATCCAGGCCATTGCCTTCCACCAGGGTGACATTGCCGATACCGGCGTTTTTCAGGCTGGCGGCAGCAGCGTCACGGGTGGCGGCATTAATCTCAACGCTATATACGTGGCGGCCCAGTTTGGACAAGAGGGCGGTAAGGTAACCAGCGCCAGTGCCGATTTCCAGTACCTTGTCTTGCGGCTGAACGGCAACGTCCTGTGCCAGACGGGCTTCCAGCTTCGGTTGCAACATCTTGCCGCCATGGGGCAGCGGCAGTTCGGTGTCGACAAAGGCCAGCTGGCGCTTGTCGGCAGCGACGAAATCTTCGCGTTTCACGTGAAACAGCAGGTCCAGAATCTTGGGGTCAAGTACGTCCCACGGACGAATCTGCTGCTCGACCATGTTGAAACGGGCATTTTCAAAATCCATCAGCTTACTCCGAAGGGCTGGCTGCCAGCAGCAGTCAATCGGTATCCCGAAAAACCGGCCGCCCGGACAGCGTGTCATGACGATAACTTGCGATTATCCCACATTTACCTTACCTTCACAGCATCGCTAGGGGTCCTGTGCGCTGTGTTGTGGTGTCCATATCCAGTCTGATTGTGGAATGTTGCCGCTTCATGTTGCACGGGTGAGAAATACCCTTGGAACCTGACCCGGTTAATCCCGGCGTAGGGAAGCGTCATCTGCATGGTTCCCACCCTTTCCCTGCAGCCGGCTTGCCGGATTTCGCTCCTTGCGCCGTTTCATCGCATGGAGGAAACCCGATGAACGCGCCCACCAAACTCAACGAAGCGATGACGGTAGACAGTGCCGCCATCCAGCCTTTGCCCAATTCCCGCAAGATTTATGTTGAAGGCAGCCGTGCCGACATCCGCGTGCCGATGCGCGAAATCAGCCAGAGTGACACGCCCACCCAGTTTGGCGGCGAGCAAAACCCGCCCATCTATGTGTATGACACCAGCGGCATTTATTCCGACCCGACGGCCAATATCGACATTCAAAACGGCCTGCCCGCACTGCGCGCGGCCTGGATTGCCGAGCGCGGCGATACCGAGCAGCTGGCCGGCTTGTCCAGTGAATATGGCCGTGCCCGCGAGGCCGACAGCAAGCTGGACGCGCTGCGCTTCAACCTGACGCGCAAGCCCTTGCGTGCCTTGCCGGGCAAGAATGTCAGCCAGATGCACTATGCGCGCCAGGGCATCATCACCCCGGAGATGGAATACGTTGCCATCCGCGAAAGCCTGAACCGCAAGGCCTATATCGAGAGCCTGCAAGCAGCCGGTGGCAAGAACGCCAAGCTGCTGGAGCTGATGACCCGCCAGCACGCCGGGCACAACTATGGCGCTGCACTGCCGGAGGAAATCACTCCGGAATTTGTGCGTCAGGAAGTGGCTTCCGGCCGCGCCATCATCCCCAATAACATCAACCACCCGGAATCCGAGCCGATGATTATCGGTCGCAACTTCCTGGTGAAGATCAACGGCAATATCGGCAATAGTGCGGTAACGTCGTCGATTTCTGAAGAAGTGGACAAGATGACCTGGGGCATCCGCTGGGGTGCCGACACCATCATGGATTTGTCCACCGGCAAGAACATCCACGAAACCCGCGAGTGGATTCTGCGCAATTCGCCGGTACCCATCGGCACCGTGCCTATTTACCAGGCACTGGAAAAGGTGAATGGCAAGGCGGAAGACCTGACTTGGGAAATCTTCAAGGACACGCTGATTGAGCAGGCCGAGCAGGGTGTGGACTACTTCACCATCCACGCTGGTGTGCTGCTGCGCTATGTGCCGCTGACCGCCAACCGCATGACCGGCATCGTGTCGCGTGGTGGTTCCATCATGGCCAAGTGGTGTCTGGCGCATCATCAGGAAAACTTCCTGTACACGCATTTCGAAGAAATCTGCGAAATCATGAAAGCCTACGACGTGGCCTTCAGCCTGGGCGATGGCCTGCGTCCGGGCAGCGTGTGGGACGCCAACGACGCTGCGCAGCTGGGCGAACTGAAAACCCTGGGCGAGCTGACGCAGATTGCCTGGAAGCACGATGTGCAGGTGATGATTGAAGGCCCCGGCCATGTACCGATGCAGCTGATCAAGGAAAACATGGACAAGGAACTGGAGTGGTGCCACGAAGCGCCGTTCTACACCCTGGGCCCGCTGACTACCGACATTGCACCGGGCTACGACCACATCACCTCGGCCATTGGCGCAGCACAAATCGGCTGGTACGGCACCGCCATGCTGTGTTACGTCACCCAGAAGGAACACCTGGGCCTGCCCAACAAGGATGACGTTAAGGAAGGCATCATCACCTACAAGCTGGCCGCCCATGCCGCCGACCTGGCCAAGGGCCACCCCGGCGCGCAGATTCGCGACAACGCCCTGTCCAAGGCACGTTTCGAATTCCGCTGGGAAGACCAGTTCAATCTGGGCCTGGACCCGGACAAGGCGCGCAGCTTCCACGACGAAACCCTGCCCAAGGACAGTGCCAAGGTGGCGCACTTCTGTTCCATGTGCGGCCCGCATTTCTGCAGCATGAAAATTACCCAGGACGTGCGTGAATTCGCCGCCCAGCAGGGCATCAGCGATGAAGCCGCGCTGCAGAAGGGCATGGAAGTGAAGTCGGTGGAGTTTGTGAAGGGTGGGGCCAAGCTGTACGACAAGATCTGATTTTATCCACAGATCTGTTATCCACAAGCATGGGCAAAACGGCAGCTGCGGCTGCCGTTTTTTGTGTCCGGGTTTTATCCACAGCCATCGGCGATGCGCCCAGCCTGCAAGTGGTGTTCAATCTTTGTTGCACGGAGAGGCGGTATTGATTGAATTATGGGCTGACAGATTAAAATCCATTTAATTTCAATGATTTGATGAAGTCATGCTAACTGTGGATAAATATCAGATCAGCAAGTTACTGTGGATAAGCAGCCTGCCACTCCATAAATTGGTTCCATGCTTTTAGTATTCACTGGCACTGCTCAAGGAGCCATAAGCCGTGCAGTATGGAGGCTTATCCACAGGAGAGTGCCATGACCGAAGCCGTATCCATCCGTCCGCTGAGTGCCACTGATTATTCCGCCTGGCTGCCCTTGTGGCAGGGCTATCTGGATTTTTATCACAGCAGCCAGAATGAGGCCGACACGGCCATTACCTGGCAGCGTTTTCTCGACCCCGCCGAGCCGATGCAGGCCTGGCTGGCCTGGCAGGGCGAGCGGGCGGTGGGGCTGGTACATACGGTATTGCATCGCAGTAGCTGGACGCCAGGCAATTACTGCTATCTGCAGGATTTGTTTGTGCAGCTGGAGGTGCGCGGCACAGGGGCCGGGCGGGCGCTGATTGAGCAGGTATATGCCTATGCGGCAGATATTGGCTGCAGTCGGGTGTACTGGCTCACCCATGAGAGCAATACCACGGCGCGCCAGCTGTATGACCGGCTGGCAGACAATCTGGGTTTTATCCAGTACCGCAAGCAAATGGGCTGAGGCTGGAGTGCGCGCCGGGATGCGATTATGCTGATGGCCTCACCACCAAGGACATGGTCATGATCAACGTCAGCATCCTCTATCCGTATAGCGCTACTGCCCGTTTCGACTTCGACTACTACCTGAAGCAGCACATGCCGCTGGCCAGCAAGCTGCTGGCCCCGGCCTTGCTGGACATGCGGGTGGAGAAGGGCATCAGCGGCAGCGAGCCGGGCAGCACGCCCAGCTTCACGGCGCTGTGCCAGCTGCAGTTTGAATCGGTTGAATCATTTTTGGCCGCTTTCATGCCGATTGCAGCGCAATTGCAGGGCGATATTGCCAATTACACCGATATCACGCCGCAAATCCAGTACAGCGAAGTGTTGCTGGGTTAAGCACCACTCACATTGCCTGCAGCTGGCTTGTGCATGCGTGCTAAGCCGCATGCAGGGCGGCGGTCAGTTCGCCCGGCCCCTGCTGCAACACCAGCTGTGGCGTGCCGTGCCAGGCAGCCAGTTTGTGCAGCATGGCAGCCAGGTCACGGCATAGCTGCCCGGTGGGCTTGATGCCCGGTTCCAGATACAGGTTCTTGATTTCAAACACACTTTGCTGACGGTGAGCCTTGGCATCCATGCGTCCCACCAGCCGCCCACGGTTGAGCAGCGGCAGCACGAAATAGCCAAAGCGGCGCTTGGCGGCCGGGGTATAGCATTCGATGCGGTAATCAAAGCCGAACAATTCGCTGGCGCGCTTGCGGTCCCACACCACCGGGTCAAACGGTGACAGCGTGGCGGTATGGGTGGACTTAAGCTTCCCTTCTGCAGCCTGTTGCAGTTCGGCCTGCAGACTGTGATGGACGAAAACATCATGCTGCCAACCTTCGATGCGGGCGGGAATCAGCTCGCCCTCATCTGCCAGCTGGTGTAGCAGGGCATCGTACTTGCCCCGACGCAGCCGGTAGTAATCGGCCACCCAGCCCGCCTTGACCACCCCCAGCGCACGGCAGCTATTGCGCACCATGTCGCGCTGCGCTGTTTCCTGGCTGGGCAGATCGCGCGCATCGTCCCAATCCGGCATCACCCGTTCTGCCACATCGTACACGCGCTGAAAACTGCGTCGCTCTTTCACCATCAGCTGGCCCAGGGTAAACAGCACTTCCAGATGGCGTTTTTCCGGCTTCCAGTCCCACCAGCCATTACCTTTGCCTTCGCTGCGGTTGAAGTCGGCCGAGCGCACCGGGCCGTTTTGTCTGACATGCTCCAGTATTGCGTGTACGGCGGGCTGGTGTTGTTCCAGCCAGCGTTGCGGGTATTTCCAGCCCATGTGGGCCGGGTCCAGCATGCGGTGGCGCAGCAGGCGGTAATCCTCGCGTGGCACAAAGCAGGCTTCATGCGCCCAGTATTCGAACAGCTTGCCCTCAGACAGGCAGTTATCCAGCCAACTGGGGTCGTAAGACCCAAGCCGGCTGAACAGCACCAGATAAGGGCTGCGTGCCACCACGCTGATGGTGTCGATTTGCAGCAAGGCCATGCGGCGGATGGCGGCCAGCACATCGGCGGGCACCGCCTTGCGTCGCGGAGGGGTCTGCAGGCCCTGAGCGGCCAGGTGCAGTAGTCGGGCCTGGGGGAGCGAGAGATGCAAGGTCATGGTGGACGGCGGTAAGGACAGATGGCCAGACTATAACAAGGCGGCTGCCTGGCCGGGACGGTAGTGTAGTTGGCCGTGCTGGATCTGTCGGTGTCAGGCAACACCCGTGCCATTGACGGAGCACACTCTGCATTTGTGGATTGCATAGCAGCAGGTAATAGGGCCATGCTGCTCATCTGCATCAGGAGCAAGAGGAAAATAACATTATGGATACCGGCAAACATCAGCTGGAACAACTATTTGCCCAACTTGGGCTGGATAACGACGTGACCGCCATCAAGGTATTTCTGGCCCGTCACTGGCTGGAGCCGGGCCAGGCCTTGCCGGATGCCGCTTTCTGGGCGCCGGCGCAAGCAGATTTCCTGCGTCAGGCCCTGGCCAGCGATGCCGAATGGGCGGAGGCTGCCGATGAGCTGGCGGTATTGCTGAGCCAGAAATAGCAGTGGTGGGGTTGATGCAAGCGCGGGCAGTTGCCATTGGCACTGTTCGCGCTTTTTGCATGGCCGCTGCTGCCGCATGGGCCGTTCTGCCTGGGACGGGGAAATCTGTGGATGCCAAGCCTGGAAAATACGGTGCGATCTTTGCTTGTGGCTATCTATAAGCCACTGATTACGTTATAATTCCGCCCCTTCCTGCCACAGGTTCTTGTGGCAGGAAAGCCCTATTTACACGTCAGGAATTGTCATGAGTCTGTTGTCGCACCAGATCGAACTGCTGTCTCCCGCCAAAACGGCTGAAATCGGCCGTGAAGCCATTTTGCATGGTGCGGATGCGGTGTATATCGGCGGTCCCGGTTTTGGTGCCCGGCACAATGCCAGTAACAGCCTGGAAGACATTGCCAGCCTGACGCAATTTGCCCACCGCTACCACGCGCGCATTTTTGCCACGCTTAACACCATCTTGCATGACGCCGAGCTGGAAGCGGCGCGCAAGCTGATCTGGCAGCTGTACGACGCCGGGGTGGATGCGCTGATCATCCAGGACATGGGCATCCTGCAGATGGATTTGCCGCCCATCCAGCTGCATGCTTCCACCCAGTGCGATATCCGCGATGCCGACAAGGCGCGCTTTCTGGCTGATGCTGGCCTGTCGCAGCTGGTGCTGGCGCGCGAGCTGAGCATTCCCGACATCAAGCGTATTGCCGCCCGCGTTGGTGATGCCGCCACCATCGAATATTTCATTCATGGCGCGCTGTGCGTGGCCTTCTCCGGCCAGTGCTTCATCAGCCATGCCGATACCGGCCGCAGCGCCAACCGTGGCGATTGCTCGCAAGCCTGTCGCCTGCCTTACACCCTGACTGACAAGGACGGCGGCGTGGTGGCCTTCGACAAGCATTTGCTGTCGATGAAGGACAATAACCAGAGCCAGAACCTGGAAGCCTTGCTGGATGCCGGGGTACGTTCGCTCAAGATTGAAGGCCGCTACAAGGACGTGAGTTATGTGAAGAACATCACCGCGCACTACCGCCTGCTGCTGGATGAAATCATCGAACGCCGTCCGGAACTGGCGCGCGCCTCCAGCGGCAGCAGCGAAATCTTCTTTGCGCCCGATCCGGACAAAACCTTCCACCGTGGCAGCACCGACTACTTTGCCACTGGCCGCAAAATCGACATCGGCGCCTTTGATTCGCCCAAATTCGTTGGCGTAGCGCTGGGCGTGGTGCACAAGGTGGGGCCGGACTGGCTGGAAATTGCCACTCCGGAAACCATGAGCAATGGCGACGGCATCAACTTCATGAAAAAGCGTGAAGTGGTGGGCATGCAGCTCAATACCGTGAAGCAGATCGGCCATGTGCCGGGCGGCGACTTGCTGTGGCGCTGCCAGCCGAATGATCCGGCCTTGTTGCAGGGCCTGAAGCCGGGTACCGATTTGTGCCGCAACCGCGACCACGCCTGGGAGCTGGCGCTGCTGAAGAAGTCGGCCGAGCGCAAGGTGGGCGTATGGCTGACGCTGGACGAACAGGCCGATGGCCTGCGCCTGACCGTGACCGACGAGGATGGCTGTAGCGCCACCGCCAGCGCCGTGCTGGCGCTGGAGCCAGCCAAGGATGCCGCCAAGGCGGAAAGCGGCCTGCGTGACAACTTGGCCAAGCTGGGCAACACCATGTTCGTGGCCAATGATGTGGCACTGAACCTAAGCCAGCCCTGGTTTGTACCGGCCTCCGCCATTAATGCCTTGCGGCGCGAGGCCATCGAGCAGCTGGAACAAGCCCGGCTGACGGCCTGGGTGCGCCCGCCGCGCAAGCTGGCGGTGGAGCCGCCGGTGGAGTATCCGGAAAAGACGCTCAGCTATCTGGCCAATGTTTACAATCAGCTGGCCTGGCAGTTTTACCGCAAGCACGGTGTAGAAGTGATTGATGCGGCTTACGAAGCGCATCAGGAAGAGGGCGAAGTCAGCCTGATGATTACCAAGCACTGCCTGCGCTTCTCCTACAACCTGTGTCCCAAGCAGGCCAAGGGCGTGAAGGGCGTGATGGGCCAGGTGCGTGCCGAGCCGATGACGCTGAAATCCGGCAATGAAACCTACACGCTGAAATTCGAGTGCCGCCCCTGTGAAATGCATGTGATGGGCAAGATGAAAAAGCACATCCTGAAAGCGCCGGCGCCCAGCGAGATTCCCTATACCGCGCCGCTGACCTTCTTCAAGCAACGTCCGCAATAAGGCAGGCAAGATGGCGGATATCGAAAGACTGGAAACCTGGGTCAAGTACAAGAACGGCCTGTGCAGCGACTGTATGGGCAGTTGCTGCTCGATGCCGGTGGAAGTGCGCCTGCCGGATTTGGTGCGTATGGGCGTAGTGGACGAGTTTGAGCTGGAAGAGCCAATCAAGAACATTGCCAAGCGGCTGGAAAAGCAGCGGGTGATCCAGCATTTCAATTTCAAGCATGGCATCTTCACCCTGATGCGGCGCGCCAATGGTGACTGCCACTATCTGGATCAGCAAACCCGGCTGTGTACCATTTACGCGCAGCGGCCCAATACCTGTCGCAATCATCCCAAGATTGGCCCCAAGCCGGGTTTTTGTGCCTATACCCGTAACCCCAAGGCTGCGCGCCCGGTGCAGCCGGTGAAGCTATCTGGTTGATGTGGCGGCGGTTTCACGTGAAACCACGCTTATTTCCAAGCAAAGGACAAGCATGAATTCCGTTTTTGCCCTGATGGCCTTTGCCATTGGTGTGGTGGTACCCCTGCAAGCGGCGATCAACAACCAGCTCAAGCTCTTGCTGGCTGGCAGCACCGTGCTGGCCGCCATGATTTCCTTTGCTGTCGGAACCATCAGTCTGGCCTTGCTGGCCGTATTCAGCGGCCAGAAATTCAGCGGGCTGACCCAGCTGGCACGTGGCGAATGGTGGATGTTTGTCGGCGGCCTGCTGGGTGCCTTCTTCGTATTTGGTACCACCTTGCTGGCCCCCCGGCTGGGCGTGGCCACCATGCTGTCGCTGATCATTGCCGGACAGGTGTGTGCGTCCTTGCTGTTCGACCGTTTCGGCTGGCTGTCCATGCCGCTGCGCGACATCAACCTGCCACGGCTGGCAGGGGCGGCGCTGGTGGTGGCGGGGGTGCTGCTGGTGAATTTTGGCGACAAGTGGTTTGGCCGTTGATGCGCTAAGCCAAGCACAGCATGCGAAAGGGGCTGGTCTTTCAGACCAGCCCCTTTGTCTGTGTACTGCCTGATCAGGGCATACGCGGCGGCGGATAGTAAGGCGAACTGTAGCGCTGCTGGCCGGGAAGCTGATTACCCTTGGCATACATGCACTGGCTGTAGGCCAGGTTGTAGCGGTACTGGGCATCGCGCCCGCTGTAGCCTGCTTCACCGCTACCGGCGGCAGTACCGGCAATCAGGCCCACCCCGGCACCGACACCGGCCCCGTGATGGCCACCCATCAAGGCACCTGCTGCCGCACCCACCGCAGTACCCAGCGCCATATTGCCCGCCATGGCATTTGTAGATGCGTCGGCACTGCTGCCACCGCTGCTGGCTTCAGCATACTGGCGGCATTGCTGTTCTTCCTGGGCAAATACCTCGAATGGTTTGCCCGCCGCTGGCATGACTGCAACCGTGGGGCCGAGTGGCACTGTGCTGCATGCACTCAGGCCGATGGCTACCAGTGGCAACCACAACAGTTTGTTCATGATGGTAAGTCCTGCTTATCGGGGTGGTTGTGCCGGCACGGTTTTCCAGCCGCCGGGACATTCACTGACGTAGGGGTAGTACTGCTTGACCGCCTTGCAGTAGTACCAGACCTGGGCCGGAGGCGGGCTGGCTACTTCGGCTGGGGGTGGCGGTGTTGCCGGAACCTCCGGGATGGCCGGCGTGGTGACTACCACGGGCGGTACATAGGGGTCGGGATAGGGATAGACCGGTGCGCTATACCAGTACCAGGTCCCTCCGCTGATCCACCACCAGCCTAAGCGGCCACGGTAGTAACCGTGGTTCCAGTAACCATCGTGCCAGTGTGCAAAATGCGGTGGTCCATCGTAGTAAACACCACGGTGTGCCTGGGCGGCCGGCGCCGCCGCCAGCATCATGCCGGATAAGACGGCCAGGCCGGCAAGGCGTGTCAGAGTATGCATGGCAGTTTCCTTACTTCTGCTGCCACTGCCAGAGTAGGCAGTGACAGCAGAAGCGGTAACAGCGGTGAAGGATTCATTGCTGACTTAGGGTGCCGAAGCCGGGCGCGGGTGCGGCATGCGGTGTTGCATGCCGGTGTGCATGCGCTGGCCTTCCTGGTCAAACTGCTTTTGCTGCTCAGGTGTCAGTTGCTGGTACAGCGCCTTGGTGGCTGCCACGTGCTTCTGCATCATGTCCAGATGCTGTTGCATCATTTTCAGATGACCATCCAGTTGTTCTGGCAGCTTGGCATCCGGTTTGAGCGGTGTCTGGGTTTGGGTTGGCAGCGGCTTGATGGCGGCAATATAGGTTTTCCATGCGGCCTCCTGCGCTGGCTGAATCTTCAGCTTGTCATGCAGCATCTGCAGGTGTTTTTCCATCATGGCTTCGCGCTTGGCCGGGTCCATCTGCCACATGTGGGCAGCCATGCCCTTGCCGCCCATGGCACAATCATCACTCTTGCCCATGGCATGGACAGTGGTAGCGGCTGCGCCGCCCAGGAGGCCGACAATCAACAGCGATTTGATCAGTTTCATGGTGCTTTTCCTCGTGCAGGTAAAAGGGGATAAGTGCAGTATCGATGGCAGATGTCAGCCAAATATTGCGTCAGCCGGGCTAATTGTTAGCAATGATGAATGCAAGTCTGCCCCGGCTGCCTGGGTGGTGCTGGCCGATCAGCCGCCATGCGGCTACACTGCGTCGGTTTCCCCGGCAGCAGCAAGCCTGCTGTCCATCACAGGATGATAGGCATGAGTGATACACAAGCCAGCGACCCGATGCACGGCATGACGCTGGAAAAGATTCTGCAGGCGCTGGTAGAGCACTTTGGCTGGCCGGAACTGGGCAGGCGCATTGAGATCCGCTGTTTCAATCATGAGCCCAGCATCAAATCCAGCCTGGTTTTTTTGCGCCGCACACCCTGGGCGCGCAGCCAAGTGGAAGCCTTGTTTGTCGAAATGAAAACCCGTCCGCCAACAGCGCGTGGTACGGATATGCGGCCCAGGCTGTTTTCTGCGCGGCAGAAGTAAGCAAAAACGGGCTGCTTGAAAATGGTGGCATGCTGCCCCAATTGCAGTAGATGGTGGTGCCAAAGACATAGCAGGCACCTTGCTGCAGGTTCTGTTGACCAGGAGATGGAATGAAACTCTACTACTCGCCGGGAGCCTGCTCCCTGTCGCCGCATATCGTGTTGCATGCCAGCGGCCTGCCGTTTAGCGTGGAAAAGGTGAATCTGCGTGTTAATCCGCATCTGACTGCCAGTGGCGTGGAGTTTGCCAGCATCAGTGCCAAGGGCTATGTCCCGGCCTTGCAGCTGGAAGACGGCACCGTGCTGAGTGAAGGCGTGGCCATTGTGCAATACCTGGCTGATCTGGTGCCGGAACGCAAGCTGGCCCCGGCCAATGGCACGTTGGCGCGCTACCGGCTGCAGGAATGGCTGAACTACATTGCCACCGAAATCCACAAGAGCTTTTCGCCGCTGTTCTACCCCGGCAGTGATGAAGTGAAGCAGGCCGCCTGGGACAAGCTGTGTAACCGTTTTGGCGTAATTGAGGCCCAACTGGCCCAAACACCCTATCTGCTGGGCGATGATTTCTCGGTAGCCGATGCCTATCTGTTTACCTGCCTTAACTGGGCAGCAATGGTGCAGCGCTCGCTGGCGGAATTCCCGGCCATCAGCGCGTTCATGAACCGCGTCCATGCACTGCCGGCAGTTCAGTCTGCGCTGAAGGATGAAGGTTTGCTGCGCTGAATCCGTTGCAGCATGATCAACCGCGCCCGCCATTGCCTGCGGGCGTTTTGTTTTGATAGGGCAGCGCGGTTTCACGTGAAACACGGGCTGCAGGAGCAAATGGATGACAGAGCAGCCCTTGATTGAAACCGCCGCGCTGGAAGCGGCCTTGCAGCAGTTTGCTGATGCGCGCGACTGGCAGCGCTTTCACACACCGCGCAATCTGATGCTGGCGCTGACCGGAGAAGTTGGCGAACTGGCAGAAATCTTCCAGTGGTTGACCGACGAGGAAGTATCGCGCCTGGCCGATGACCCGACGCGCTTTACCCATCTGCAGGAGGAAGTGGCCGATGTGCTGCTGTATCTGGTGCGGCTGGCCAGCGTGATGAAACTGGATATCAATGCAGCCGTGCGCGACAAGCTGGCCAAAAACGCCCGCAAGTACCCAGCCCCCGGTGCGCAAGCACAGCGTATTTGATGCTGGGCAAATCCCGTGCGGCAGATTTTTGCTGTCCGTGACCGCCTGGCCTAAGCTGGGCGGCAATAATAATCCTCAAGGGGAGACAGCAATGCAACAGGCAATGGCGCAGTTGGCCGCTGCCATCAGGCAGGCCGGCCATATCGCGGTACTGAGCGGTGCTGGCATGAGTACCGAGTCAGGCATTCCCGATTTCCGTTCTGCCAAAGGCTTGTGGCAGCAAGGCCTGCGGCTGGAAGAACTGGTGTCCATCGACTACTTCCGTGCCGATCCCGAAGCGTTCTGGCACAGCTTCAAGCAGCTGTTCCATACCAAGTTGCTGGGCAATTACCAGCCCAATGCCGGGCATCAGTTTCTGGCCTGGCTGGAAGAGGGGGGCAAGCAGGTATCGGTGCTGACCCAGAACATCGATGGCCTGCACGGCGTGGCCGGAAGCCGCCAAGTATCCGAGCTGCACGGTACGCTACGCACGGCCAGCTGTCCGTCCTGCGGGCGGAAGCAGGGGCTGGACTACATTAACCACCATGTGCTGCCGCTGTGTACCTACTGCATGGATGTGCTGAAACCGGATGTGGTGCTGTATGGCGAGCCGGTACCGCTGATTGAGCATGCCTTTCAGGTGGCGGTGTCAGCAGATTTGCTGCTGGTGCTGGGCTCTTCGCTGGAAGTGTCCCCGGTCAACCAGATTCCGCTGGAAGCAGCACGCGCCGGGGTGATGACTGCACTGATCAATTACACCCCCACCCGCATGGACCGGGTGTTCGACCTGACGATACAGGCCGGTATTGGCGATACCTGCCAGCAACTGCGCAGCCAGCTGGGCTGAACAGGCCGCAGTGCCAGACCGCGCTGGCTGGCAATTTATCGGCAGCCATTCTATTTTTAAGTGTTTTCTACCAATTGCTTAAATAGGATGGCCATGACAGACATCAACTGGACCCACTGGGGTGATCTGGCGGTACAAGCCGGCATCAATATTGTTTCGGCCATTGTGCTGTGGGTGGTCGGGCGCTGGTTAATCGGCCTGGCAGGCCGACTGATGGACGAACAGCTGGTTGCCCGCAAACTGGACCCCACCCTGCGCCGTTACGCCCATTCTTTCCTGTCTGTCAGCCTGACCGTGATACTGGTGATTGCCATGCTGGGCTTCTTTGGCGTACAGACGGCCAGCTTTGCCGCCATCATTGGCGCTGCCGGGGTGGCTATCGGTCTGGCATGGAGTGGCCTGCTGGCCAATTTTGCTGCCGGCATCTTCCTGGTGGTGCTACGGCCATTCAAGGTGGGTGATGTAGTGAGTGTGGCCGGTATCAGCGGCACGGTGCGTGAAGTGGGGCTGTTTTCCACCATCATCGACACCTCGGATAATGTGATGACCCTGATCGGTAACAACAAGATATTTTCCGACAACATCCAAAACTTCAGTGCCAACGCCTACCGGCGGGTGGATTTGAAAGCCCAGCTGGCGGGCAGTGCCGATCATGCCCAGGCCATCAGCCTGCTGCGCGACAAGATTGCCGCCATTCCCAATGTGCTAACCGAGCCTGCCCCCACCGTTGCGCTGCTGGAATTCAGCAATCTGGGACCGGTGCTGGCGGTGCGGCCGTATTGCCAGCCAGCCGATTACTGGCAGGTGTATTTCGACAGCAACCGGGTGATTCGCGAAACGCTGGCCGAGGCCGGTTTCCCCAGCCCCGAGCATGCGATGGTGGTGCGCCAGGGCTGAAGATGATTCCGGGCTTCAGATTATCGACAAACCCTTCTTGCTTTCTGAAAAGAAAGCGAGGCTCGCTGCTTCAATTGGCAGGCTAAGGGCGGGAGGACAGGAAATAGACGGGAAGGCTACGGTAGCAATCACTTAGCTGGAAGGCCCGGCTTTGCCAGATCCGGTGCAATCGCACCCAATAAGCTTCTTGGCAGCCTGCAGCCCTGATGATTCAGGGCTTTTTTACGGCTAAAGAAAACGCAGCGGGTCGATGCGCCACTTGCCGGGTGACTCATGGCTGACAATCTTGTCGCCGCCGCCGGCACCCAGGCCGCGTGACAGGTCCACCACTTCCGGTGGGATATAGGTATTGCTCTTGGTGCTGAAAAATACCTTCACCTTGGGCGATACCAGATTATTGTCATTCTGTTCGATCACCACCCCCAGTTTGCCGCTTTCCAGGCGTACCAGCGTGCCGATGGGATAAATGCCGATACAACGCATGAAGGCCTGCACCAGCACCGGGTTGAAGTGGAACTTGGACCACTCGAAAATCTTGCGCAAGGCATCAGTAGGCGGCATCCCCTTGTGGTAGCAGCGATCCGAAGTCAGCGCATCGTACACATCCACAATTGCCGCCATCTGGCCCAATTGGGAGATTTCCTCGCCTTTGAGCCCTTCGGGGTAGCCGCTGCCATCATGGCGTTCGTGATGTTGGGCTGCCACCTTCACCGCCGTGTCGGAAATACCCTGGGTGGCCAGCAGAATCTGCTTGCTTTCCACCACATGGCATTTCATCACCGCGAATTCCTGCTCGGTGAGCTTGCCCGGCTTGTTGAGGATGCTGTCCGGCACCTTCATCTTGCCGATATCGTGCAGCATGCCGCCAATGCCGGCGTGGTGGATCACCTCGCGGCTCATGTTCATGGCCTGGCAAAAGCTCACCATCAGCGCGCCCACGCTAACCGAATGCTGAAAGGTGTAATTGTCCTTGTCCTTGATGCGGCACAGCGACAGCAAGGCACCGCCGTTGCGCAGGATGGAGGTGGTCATCTTTTCGATTGCTGGCTCCACCATCTCCAGCTGCACCTGTTTGCCCAGCCGGACATCCTGCAGGATGCTGCGCACGATCAGGTTGGCTTCGTTGTGAATCAGCTGGGCGCGGCCAAACTCTGCCGCTGCGTCCACCTGGCGCTCTGCCGGGGCTTCGCGGCTGGCCAGGTTGATGATTTCCTGTTCCAGCTTGTGTTTGACTTCGGAAACCGTCGGGGCATGGGCTAAGTCCATGCCTTTTTCGGTATCGATGTAGACTTCGTGAATACCGGCATCGGCGATCTTGTGAATGGCGCTTTCATCCTTAACCAAGAAGCGTTTCAGCAAGAATGGATGTGACATCCAGTCGCAGTTCAGGTCGTGGATGTACATGCCTACCCGAAGGTCGGACACGTCGATGCACTTGATCATTACTTGGGCTCTGACTGGTTGGCAGTGGGGCGGTGCTGCACGATGTTATGAGAATGAAGGCAAGACACAATGTCTTAATTGTAAATTATCTTCGCTGGCTTGGCTGGCAAGCTTGCGCTGGCAAGTGTCGGCTTTGTGGTATGGTGGCGCACTTTTTCTGCTGCCTTCAGGCTTGAAACCATGGAATGCCGCCTTCATTGTGGAGCCTGCTGCATCGCTCCTTCCATTTCTTCTCCCATTCCGGGCATGCCAGAAGGCAAGCCCGCTGGGGTGCGCTGCATCCAGCTGGACAGCAATAATCTGTGCCTGTTGTTTGGGCATCCCGAGCGGCCTGCAGTCTGTGCCGGTTTGCAGCCTTCTATGGAAATGTGCGGTGAAAGCAACAGTCAGGCAATGTACTGGCTGAGCGAGCTGGAAGCCAGAACGGCACCGTAAGGCATTGTTATTAAAATAATAATGTATTTGTGGTTTGTGGATTTAGCGTTTCCCCTGATTGTGCCGCTGCATGCTTTTTGATCACAAACTGACCACCACTTAACGATATCCCCCAATATGTTAAAGAGTTTGTGTCAAGACAGAGCTGGCTTGCGCCAGACTCATGCGTAGAAATAGCGCTCGGGGAAATGGGTATGGCAACGGAAAAATGGGGTCATCTGAGTACGCGGATCATCGTGGTGGCAGCTGCAGCCATCGCGGTGGGTTTTGCCGTGATGATTGGCTTGATTGCCTGGCAAAGCTATTCGGCGGCGGTGGATGTTGGTTACCGGCTGGCATCGGAACAGGCCAGCAGCTATGCCAAGGATGCGCAAAACGATTTTGACAAGGGCTTCACCCTGCCGCATCACCTGGCAGATGCCATTCTCGGTATCAAGCGGGCTGCTGCGCCGGATCGCAAGCATGCCGACAATATGATCCAGCAATTGCTGGATGCCGCACCGCAATCCGTCGGACTGTGGATGTTGTGGGAGCCCAATGCCTTTGACGGCAACGACAATGCCTTCCGTCTGGAC
Organism: Aquitalea sp. FG25; assembly: GCF_057809375.1. NCBI lineage: Bacteria > Pseudomonadati > Pseudomonadota > Betaproteobacteria > Neisseriales > Chromobacteriaceae > Aquitalea > Aquitalea sp. FG25. The sequence goes on along the minus strand of NZ_JBMDJV010000005.1, from coordinate 117,718 downwards.
TGGCCGCGCCACGATCCTACTGGCCGCTACCAGCCTTACGTCACCAAGAATGCCCAGGGCAAGGCCCAGATGGATGTGATGATGTCGGCCGACCGGGTGAAGGAATTCCCCAAGTTCAAGGATCACCCGGAAACCTATCAGCCTGATTACGAAAAAACCGGCTGGGGTGATTTTTACTATGTGCCCAAACAGCGTGGCCGCGACACCATTACCGAACCTTATCCCTACGAGGTGCAGGGCAAGATGGTGCTGGAAAGCTCGCTGGCGGTGGTAATGAAAGATGCTGCCGGCAAAATGCTGGGCGTATCTGCTACCGATGTTGCGCTGGACCAGCTGCAAAAACGCTTTGGGGCCATTCATCTGAACGACACCGGCTATATCCGCATGGTGTCCGAAGGCGGGCTGTATGTGGTAACGGCCAAGGCCGAGCTATTGGGCAAGCCGGTACCCAAGGACGATGCCCTGGCATCCCATCTGGAGCAAATCAAGAAGGGCGAGCCCTTTATCTATGAAGACGGTGGCTTCACCCACTTTTTCCGCCCGGTGAAAGTGGCTGATACCGGCCAGTTCTGGGCGCTGGGCGTATCCATTCCTACCGCTGCCATTACGGCAGATGCAAAAAAACAGTGCCTGACCGCCATCCTGATTGGCGTCGTGGCGCTGGTGGTGATTCTGCTGGTACTCACCGCGGTGGTACGGGCGTTGACGCGACCGCTCAACCAGCTGGCCGATACCATGGACCAACTGGCATCGGGACGTGGCGACCTGACCATCCGCATGCAGATTGCCAACCGTGACGAAATCGGCCGCACCGCCGAAGCCTTCAACCGCTTTATCGGCAGCCTGCGCGACATGTTTGTCGAAGTGCGCCAGCAGAGCCACGAGGTTAGCGTGGCAGCGGCCAGCCTGGCTGAGTCTGCCGTTCAGGTGCAACAGGCATCGTCCAGCCAGTCGGATGCGGCCAGTGCTACCGCAGCCGGGGTGGAGCAGGTAACGGTAAGCGTGCACCACATTGCCGATACCGCAGAAGAAGCCGAACACACCGCACGCGAAACCGGCGAACTCACCGCGCAAAGCGTGGCCACGGTGACGCGCATTACCGGCGAAATCGAACGCATGACCAGCAGCATGCAGGCACTGGCCGAGCGTATGAACGGACTGGGTGAGCGCTCGGAAGAAGTCAGCACCATTGTGCGGGTGATCAAGGACATTGCCGACCAGACCAATCTCTTGGCGCTCAATGCCGCCATCGAGGCCGCGCGTGCCGGTGAAATGGGGCGCGGCTTTGCGGTGGTGGCCGACGAAGTGCGTAATCTGGCTGGCCGCACGGCAGAAGCCACGGTACAGATTACCCGCATCGTCAATGCCATTGGCAGCGAAACCCGTGATGCCGTGGACGATGTGAAAAACAGCCGTGACCAGGTCAGCCAGAGCGTGGCGATTGCCGCCGAAGCCAATCAGGCGATGAGCACGGTACTGGGCCGCAGTCAGGGCTTGGTGGCCAGCATCGTGGACATTGCCGCCTCTACCCGCGAGCAATCATCGGCCAGCCAGGAAATCGCCCAGAACGTGGAACGCATCAGTGCCATGGCCCAAAGCAATAGCGACGTGGTGCAGCAGGTGTCCGATTCGGTGGCGCAATTGCGCGAGCTGTCCGCCAATCTGGAAAGCCTGGTCAGCAATTTCAAGCTGTAGCCATCCACAGGCACACAGCCCAACGCCACCCTGCGGGGTGGCGTTTTGTTTGGCGGCTGGGTCAGCATGATTGGGGTCATGGAATTGGCAAAATGCGACACTGCTCTTATCAAGCCGGGTGGTTTGGGATTAGAATCTCGGGGTTTGTTCGGAGGAGCTGTCTTGTCACCATTTGCAGTTGTTGTCATTCGCCTCACCACCACCGCTTACGGTGGCGCAAAAGCGTTGCTGCAAGGACTGACCGTTCCCGAACCCCAGCTATTCCAGAAAAAAAGCTCCTGATTGCTCAGGGGCTTTTTTTTTATGGGTAAAAAATAATTCGCAGAATCAAGGACCCCTATCATGGCAAACCCGCTTTATCGGAAACACATCATTTCCATCCCCGATTTTTCACGCGAGGAGCTTGAGCTCGTGGTGGAAACGGCGGGCAAGCTCAAACGTGAGCCGCGCAACGACCTGTTGCAGGGCAAGCTGGTGGGCAGCTGCTTCTTTGAACCGTCCACCCGTACCCGGCTGTCTTTTGAAACCGCTGTGCAACGCCTGGGCGGCGACATCATCGGTTTTGCCGACGGTGGCAATACCAGCGCCAAGAAGGGTGAAACCCTGGCCGACTCCATCAAGATCATCAGCTCCTACGCCGATGCGGTGGTGATGCGCCACCCCAAAGAGGGTGCTGCGCGACTGGCCAGTGAGTTTTCCAGCGTGCCGGTGATCAACGGTGGCGACGGCTCCAACCAGCATCCCACGCAAACCCTGCTGGACCTGTTCACCATCCGTGAAACCCAGGGCACGCTGGAAAACCTCACCATCGCCTTTGTTGGCGACCTGAAATACGGTCGTACCGTGCATTCGCTGACCCAGGCGCTGTCGCTGTTTGGTGCACGCTTCTACTTTGTGGCACCAGAACAGCTGGCGATGCCGGACTACATCTGCGAAGAGCTGGACGAAAAGGGCATTGAATACACCCTGGTGGACAGCCTGGACGATGTGATTCCGCTGGTGGACATCATGTACATGACCCGCGTGCAGCGCGAGCGTTTTGACGAGGCCGAGTTCAAGAAGATCCAGGGCCAGTTTGTGCTGCGCGCCGACATGCTCAAGAGCGCACGTACCAATATGAAGGTGATGCACCCGCTGCCACGCGTGGATGAAATCACTGTGGATGTGGATGCCACGCCGCATGCCTATTACTTCGAGCAAGCCAAGAACGGTGTGTATGCCCGTCAGGCGTTGCTGTCGCTGGTACTGAACGAAACCGTCTAAATCAGGGAAGAAACCATCATGCAATACACCCGTACCGTCGAAGCCCTGAAACAAGGCACCGTTATCGACCACATCCCGGCCGGGCAGGGCGTTAACATCCTGCGCCTGTTCAAGCTGGCCGAAACCGGCGAGCGCATTACCGTGGGCCTGAACCTGTCCTCGCGCCACATGGGGGCCAAGGACATCATCAAGGTGGAAAACGTTGCCCTGACTGAAGAGCAGGCCAACGAACTGGCGCTGTTTGCCCCCAAGGCCACGGTAAACGTGATCGACAATTTTGAAGTGGTGAAGAAGCACAAGCTGGAATTGCCGGAAAGCATTGAAGGCATTTTTGCCTGCCCTAACTCCAATTGCATCTCGCATGCCGAGCCGGTAAAGAGCTTTTTCTCGGTACGCGCCCACGCCAAGGACATCAAAATGAAATGCAAGTATTGCGAAAAGGTGTTCAGTAAGGATATTGTTGCAGTCGTGCGCTAAGTCGTGCAGAGGAAGAGAATAGAGAACTTCAAGAACGGACGCTGTTTCAACAGCGCAGTAGCAGAACAGAAAACGCCGCAGGGGACTGCGGCGTTTTTCTTTATTCTCGCCTTCGGTAAAGAAGGCGAGGCTCCCTTACCGGGTAAGGGCGGGGGGAAAGGGAGTAGACGGGAAGGCTGTCGGATCAACATGTTTATGGAGAGGCCCGGCTTTGCCGGGTCCCGTGGATGAGTAGCAAATCATATTGCCAACAGCCTGACGCCGCAGGGGACTGCGGCGTTTTTCTTTTTTATCAATACCTTGTGTACTTTACTCCGGGCCGTCGCTCTGGCCATCGATGAATTTTTGCATGTAGACCAGGTCCAGCCAGCGGCCAAACTTGAAGCCCACTTGCGGCAGTACACCTACCTGGATAAAGCCCAGCTTTTGGTGAAAGCGGATTGAGGCTTCGTTGGCAGCATCCACCGCACCCAGCATGGTGTGCTTGCCCAGTGCCTGGGCTCGTGGAAACAGCGCACTCACCAGCGCACTGCCGATGCCCTTGCCACGGGCGGCCGGGGTCAGATGCACACTGTGCTCCACAGTAAAGCGAAAGCCCGGGCGTGGGCGGAAATCGCCAAAACTGGAAAAGCCCAGAATCACGCCGTTTTCTTCTGCCACCAGCACCGGATAGCCCGCTGCCAGTCGGTCCTGGAACCAGATGGCAAATTCGCCCGGGTTGAGCGGGTCGTCATTGTAGATGGCGGTGGAGGTGGCAATTACCTCGTTGTAGATATCCAGAATGACGGCCAGGTCTTCCAGCTTGGCATCACGTATCTGCATGTTGTCTCCTGTTGCAATCGGGTCTGCGTTGCGGCGTACAGCACGCGGGTGGATCAGCCCTTGGCTGCCGGGGTGTCGGCCTTTTTGCGCGGGGTGCGCTTCTTGCGTGCTGCGGTAGTGGCTGGTGCGGCGGGTGCTTCTGCAACAGGAGCAGGAGTACTGGCGGCCACCGGCAGGGTGTCGATGCTGTCTGCTTCTTTCAGGCGGATTTCGCTGTGCAGCTTGGAGCCGTTGCGCTGTTCCTGCACGGTGAGGAAATCCAGCTTCTTCACCATTTGCGACAGGCGGGAATGACCATAATTACGCGGGTCGAATGAGGGGTCGTTTTTGGCGATGTAAGACCCTACTGCGGAGAGTTCGGCCCAGCCGCTTTCGCGCGCCACTGCGTCAATGGCCGAGGTGAACATGGCTTGCAGCGGGTGGATTTCCTTTTGTACTACCGGTTTGCTCTTGCTCTGGCGGGTGTTGCGCGTTTTGGGTTTGTCGCTGACGGCCACGGGTGCCTGCGGTTTTTCCGGGCGCAGGATTTCGGTGAACACAAACTTGTCGCAGGCGGCAATGAAGGGACGCGGGGTCTTGGATTTTTCCCCGATGCCGATGACAGTCAGCCCGCCTTCGCGCAGGCGGGTGGCCAGCCGGGTGAAGTCGCTGTCGGATGACACCAGGCAAAAACCATCGAAATTGCCGGTGTACAGCAAATCCATGGCGTCGATGATGAGGGCCGAGTCGGTGGAGTTCTTGCCGCTGGTGTAAGCAAATTGCTGGATGGGGTGAATGGCGTGCTTGTGTAATACCTCTTTCCAGCTCTTGAGCTGGGTGGTGGTCCAGTCGCCATAGGCGCGCTTGACGATGGCCGTACCGTACTTGGCCACTTCGGCCAACAGTTCGGCGGTGAGGCTGGCCTGGGCGTTGTCGGCATCAATCAGGACGGCAAGTTTGCGGTTTTCCATGCGGCAGCTTCCAGTGGAGGTATGCAGCCATGCTAAGCCGCAGCCGTGCTGCCGTCAAAAGCCACAAGCGGTTTGATCGCAATTTCATGATGCATTGCACAAGGCTGGCACGGGGATTGCTGTGAATAAAGTGGCATATCGCCCAACAGGAGGTTTCGCCATGCCTTTCTTTTCAAGCCCGCGCAAGCATACCCCGGCTGTGCAAAAAACCAGTGATATCGTGATGTTTAACTACCGTCGCCCGGTACGTGCCCGCCAGGTGGCACTGGGTAGCAATGGCAGGCTGTGGCTGGTGGAGGCGCTGGATGCGGTACACGGCATCTGGGTCTGGCAGGATGAGTACAACGGTGTAGACCAGGCGCTGGATGAAGCGCGCCGCCTGAGCCTGATGCTGTCCTGATGGCGCAGCGTGGGTTTGCACGTAGCGGCACTGCCTTGAAACAGTGCAGTGATTCACCAGAACCGGGATTTTCTGATCAAAAAAAGGGCGCGGATGTTGTCATCCGCGCCTGAACCACCCTCATTTACTGCTACAACACTCACAAACCCTTAAGCTACTTTGCGTTTGCCGGCCTGCTGGCGAAATTGCTCCAGCAAAGTTTTCTGCTTGTCACTGGCCTGGCGGTAAGCCGCGTCCTTGATGTGGCCAAAGCCACGAATTCCCTCATAGACCTTTACCAGCTCGCTGGCTGTCGCCAGGTTGTCCAGGCTCAGCCCGGATAGCAGAGTAGTAATCAGCTGCTCGAATTCACCGATCAAGCGGCGTTCCAGCTTGCGGTCGGCCTGCCAGCCAAACGGGTCCAGCGCCGTGCCGCGCAGGAAGCGCAGGCGGGCCAGCAACTTCATGCCCTTGAACAGCCACGGGCCGAAGGCAATTTTCTTGGCCACGCCACCGGTGACCCAGCTGGCGCCAATGTGAAAACGCAGCTGGTAATCACCGTCGAACTGGCTGGCAAGCTCGCGCAGGAAGTCGCCGTCGGTATACAGGCGGGCTACTTCGTACTCGTCCTTGTAGGCCAGTACGTGGAAGTAGGCACGGGCCACCGCCAGTGCCAGCGCCGTGCTGGCCGGGTTGATGGCCTGTTCGGCAGCCTGCACCTTGCCTACCAGCGCCTTGTAGCGCTCGGCCAGGGCCTGGTTCTGGTAGTTTGTCAGCTCCTTGGCACGGTGATGCAACACGCCATCCAGCGTTTCACGTGGAACAAACTGCACCACGGAGGACGGGTTGGTCAGTGCCTCCACCCGGCCCGGATCGTGGGCGGCGTGACGGCCCCAGATAAAGGCCTGCTGATTGAATTTCACCGCCGCGCCATTCAGGCGGATGGCCTCCATCAGCGCTTCTTCGCTGACCGGCACCAAACCCTTCTGCCAGGCGTAACCCAGCATGAACATATTGCTGGCGATGGCATCGCCCATCAGCGCGGTGGCCAGACGGGTGGCGTTAACCTCCCAGAAGCGGCCCACCCCTACCGATTCGATCACTGCATCTTTCATGGCGCGGCTGGGGAAGCGCACGTCCGGGTTTTTCAGAAAGGCGCTGGTGGGCGACTCGTAACTGTTGATGATGGCGTGGCTGAAGCCTTCGCGCATTTTGGCCAAGGCTTCTTCGGCAGCGGTAACCACCAGATCACAGCCCAGCACCAGGTTGGCATCACCGGCAGCAATGCGCACGGCGTGTAGTTGTTGCTGGCTGTTGGCAATGCGCACGTGCGACCACACCGAGCCGCCTTTTTGCGCCAGGCCTGCCATGTCCAGTACGGTGACGCCCTTGTTGTCCAGATAAGCAGCCATGCCCAGTACCTGGCCGATGGTGACCACACCGGTGCCGCCCACGCCGGTAATCATGATGCTGAACGGGTCGTTAAGCGCCGGAATTTGTGGCGCGGGCAGGGCGGGCATGCTGTCCAGCGTGGCGGCTGCGCCGCTTTGCTTTTTCAGCTTGCCGCCTTCCACGGTGACAAAGCTGGGGCAGAAGCCTTCCACGCAGGAGTAGTCCTTGTTGCAGCTGGACTGGTCGATCTTGCGTTTGCGGCCCAGCGCGGTTTCCACCGGCAGCACCGACAGGCAGCCGGATTTCTTGCTGCAATCACCACAGCCTTCGCACACTTTTTCATTGATGAAGGCGCGCTTGGCCGGGTCGGGGTATTCCCCGCGTTTGCGGCGGCGGCGTTTTTCGGCGGCACAGGTCTGGTCGTGAATCAGCACCGTGGTGCCTGCGGTTTCACGCAGTTCTTTTTGCAGGCGATCCAGTTCGCGGCGGTGGAACACGTCCACACCCGGTGCCAGCCCCTGCATGCCTTGGTACTTGTCCGGTTCGTCGCTGGTGATGACGATGCGCTGTACGCCTTCGGCAGCCAGCTGGCGGGTAATCATCGGCACATCCAGGTAGCCGTCCACATGCTGGCCGCCGGTCATGGCCACGGCATCGTTGTACAGCAGCTTGTAGGTGATGTTGACCTTGGCGGCCACGGCGGCGCGGATGGCCAGCAGGCCGGAGTGGAAGTAAGTGCCGTCGCCCAGATTGGTGAAGATGTGCTTGGTGTTGGTAAACGGTGCCTGGCCTACCCAGGTAATGCCCTCGCCACCCATCTGGGTGAAGGTTTTGGTGCTGTCGCCTTCAATCCAGTGCGCCATGTAGTGGCAACCGATACCGGCCACGGCGCGGCTGCCTTCCGGCACGCGGGTGCTGGTGTTGTGCGGACAGCCGGAGCAGTAATGCGGCACGCGGGCGATGGATTCGCGCGGCTTTACCAGTTGGGCTTCTTTTTCGTCGTAAAACTTCAGCCGGTCGTGAATCACCGGGCTGTCAAAAATCAGCGCCAGCCGGCTGGCAATGGCGCGGGCAATCATCGCCGGAGTCAGCTCGCCGGCGGCGGGCAGCAGCCAGTCGCCATGCGGCAAGGCCCATTCGCCTTTTTCGGCAAACTTGCCCACCACACGCGGGCGTACGTCGTCGCGCCAGTTGTACAGCTGTTCCTTCAACTGGTATTCGATGATCTGGCGCTTTTCTTCCACCACCAGAATTTCATCCAGCCCTTCGGCAAAGTGGCGCACGCCTTCCGGCTCCAGCGGCCACACCATGCCCACCTTGAAGATGCGCAGGCCGATGTCGGCGGCCAGGGCTTCGTCGATGCCCAGGTCGTCCAGTGCCTGCATCACGTCCAGATAACTCTTGCCACAGGTGATGATGCCCAAACGCGGCTTGGGCGAATCCAGCGTGATGTGGTTGAGCTTGTTGGCGCGGGCGTAGGCCAGTGCAGCGTACAGGCGGTGGTGCAGCACGCGTTTTTCCTGCACCAGCGGCGGGTCGGGCCAGCGGATGGACAGGCCGCCTTCCGGGATGGGGAAGTCCTGCGGAATGACAAAGTTGAAGCGTTCCGGCGAAATGTCCACCACCGCCGAGCTTTCGATGGTGTCGGAAATGGCCTTGATGGAAACCCAGCAGCCGGAGTAGCGGCTCATCGCCCAGCCGTGCAGGCCGAAGTCGATGACTTCCTGCACGCCGGACGGGGACAGCACCGGAATCATGCTGGCGGCGAGGATGTGGTCGGACTGGTGCGGGAAAGTGGAGGACTTGGCCGCGTGGTCGTCACCGGCCACCAGCAGCACACCGCCCTTGGCACTGGTGCCCGCCACGTTGCCATGCTTGATCACGTCACCGGAGCGGTCCACACCGGGGCCTTTGCCATACCACATGGCGTACACGCCATCGTACTTGGCCCCCTCGAACATATTGACCTGTTGTGTGCCCCATACGGCGGTAGCGGCCAGGTCTTCGTTCAGGCCGGGGTGGAACACCACATTGTGTTGCTTGAGATAGGGCTCGGCCTTTTGCATGGTCTGATCGACATTGCCCAGCGGCGAACCACGATAGCCGGTGACATAGCCGGCGGTATTCAGCCCGGCGGCACGGTCCAGCTCCTGTTGCAGCATGGGCAGACGCACCAGCGCCTGAATGCCGGTCATCAGCACCTGGCCGGTGGCGGCGGTGTATTTTTCTTCCAGATCAACATGACGGATCGACATGGTTTCTCCTCCTGCCGCTCAGGTCTTGCCCGGTAAGGTGGCCGGGGTGGCCTGCGGCTTGTTCTCGCTTGTGGCGGTGGCGGGTTTTCAGCAGGGGAAAACACGCGCCTTTCTCTATGTTGTAGGCCGGAATCATGCCGGGCGGTGTGTTTTTGCGCGGGCATGCAGACAGGGTCCATGTGGCGGAATGTAGCTTACGTTTACGTCAACGTCAAAGGTGTTGACGCATAGTCTGGTCAACTGCGGCGATTGTGCCAGTGCAGCATGCGGACACAGGCCGACGCGGGCCTATTGTTTGCCATCCAGAACAGGGTGTTACCACGGAAGCGGTATCTTCACTGCCTTCAAGCGGTTAAGCTCTCAGATTGAATTTCTCCGTATCGAGCCTGTCATGTCTTCCGCTTTGTCCCGTCAGGATGCCTCCCGTGGCGTGCTGTTCACCTTTATCGCCTTTGTCATCTGGGGCCTGTTTCCGCTGTACTGGAAGCCGCTGCATCATATCCCTGCCTTGCAGATTCTCTGCCACCGCATTGTCTGGTCTGCCCTGTTCGTGGCTGGCATTCTTACCGCGCGGCATAATTGGGCCTGGCTGGGCGAGGCGGTGCGCCAACCACAAAAGCTGGCCATTTTCGGCCTGTCCTCACTGATGCTGTCGCTGAACTGGCTGATTTATATCTGGGCAGTAAACGCCGGCCACGTGGTGGAGGCCAGCCTGGGTTATTTCATCAATCCTTTGTTCAATGTGCTGCTGGGCCGTTTGTTTCTGGCGGAAAAGCTCACGCCCATCCAGCGTACGGCGGTAGCGCTGGCTGCCGCTGGCGTAGCCTGGATTACCTGGTGTACCGGCGCGCTGCCGTTGATTGCGCTGTCACTGGCCGCCACCTTCGGCCTGTATGGCTTGCTGCGCAAGAAAGCGCCGCTGGCTTCGCTGGAAGGGCTGGCGCTGGAAACCTTTTTGATGGCCCCGCTGGCCTTGCTGGCGCTGGGCTGGTTTCAATGGCAGGGCCAGGGGGCCTTCCTGCATGAGGCCATCAGCAGCGATGTGTTGCTGGTAGGGGCCGGGGTGGTGACGGCCATTCCACTGCTGCTGTTTGCCGCCGGTGCGCGCCGCCTGAAACTGGCCACCGTGGGGCTGATCCAGTACATCGGCCCCACCATTCAGCTGGCCTTGGGCGTGCTGCTGTTTGGTGAGCCGTTTGATCGTGCCAAGCTGGCTGGTTTCAGCCTGATCTGGCTGGCCCTGCTGCTGTATTCAGCGGCCGGACTATGGCAGATGCGTGCACAAAAGCGTGCGGCAGCGGTGTGAGCAAGGATTGCCTGCCATCCCATCCCATCCCAGCCCGGCCATGCCGGGCTTTTTTGCGCCTGGCAGTGTGCTGATGCCCCCTCAGCTGCCTGGAGAAAAATGCTGATTTCGTCATGCCCGCAGGCTGCATTGGCCGTTGTCGCCGGTGAATAGCCGTTGACCCTGATCCGCAAGCGGCTGACACTGCCTGCATTACGCAGCAATATCGGCCAGCCAAGGCTGGTGTTCTTGCGCCCGCGATTTGTGTGATCACCACGACTGCCCGCGTTGGCAGCATTTGAAGGAGACCGCCGATGCAGATGGCGCTGCCACTGGAGTTTGATTGTGATCCGGCCCGGCTGGAACGCGACATGATCTATGCCTATCTCAGCGGCGAGTCCTATTGGGCGGCTGCTTTGCCGCGTGATATTTTTGAGCGCTCGCTGGATGGGTCGCTGTGCTTTGGCGTTTACGTGGCCGGCCAGCAAGTGGGTTTTGCCCGCATGATTACCGACCAGGCCACCTTTGCCTATCTGGCGGATGTCTTCGTGCTGCCCGACTGGCGTGGCCGTGGTATCAGCAAGGTGCTGATGGCGCACATCATGGCGTATCCCGGCCTGCAGAACCTGCGGCGCATGATGCTGGCCACGGCGGATGCCCATGGCCTGTATGCGCAATACGGCTTTACCCCGCTAGCGCACCCGGAACGCATGATGGAAAAATCCGACCAGCAGGTTTACCAGCGCCTGGCAGCCAATGCCGGCCATCCTGCTGCTGCACAAGGACAACAATGATGGAACTGGCGCGGCAATGGCTGCAGGGCAAAGGGATAGAGCTGGGACGCGGCGCGCATAATCCGCTGGCCCCGGCAGACTGCATCAGTGTGGCCCCGTGTGATGGGGTGCGCTATGTGGATGAGCGTGACCTGATCGACTACCAGGTGTATGCCGCAGAGCAACAACGCCATGGCCGGGGAGTGGATCAGGTTGATGTGGTGGCGGAGGCGAGCGACCTGCCGTTTGCCGATGATGAGCTGGATTATGTTGCCAGTTCGCACGTGCTGGAGCATCTGCCGGACATCTTCAGCGCCTGGTGTGAATGGTGGAGGGTGCTGCGCCCCGGTGGTGTCAGCTTCATGATTGTGCCCAAGCGCGATGCGCTGGTGGAAGACAGCGTGCGGCCGGTTACCGCGCTGGAGGAGTATGTCGAGGCATTCCGGCAACGGGTGACACCGCAATCGCTGCTGCCAGATCACCCGTGGCGCACCCACTATCACATCTTTACCCTGCAGGGGCTGTTTGCCGCACTCAACTGGTTTAACCAGCAGGGTCTGGGTGGCTGCTGGCTGCTGGAAGCACAGGAAGAAAGCGACAGCAATGTGGGCAACGGCCACACGCTGGTGCTGAGCAAGCAGGCTGCTCTGCCGCCGCTGGAGCACAGTGTCGGCCAGCTTGGCGCTGCATTTCAGGCGGAACGCTATGCAGATGCAGCCTTGCTGGCACGGCAGGCGCTGTCAGTGAATTTCCGCATTCATGAGGCCTGGTTCATCCTTGCCATGTCGCAGCTGCAGCTGGGGGATTCGCGCGCGGCGGTGCAATCGCTGACCCAGGCGCTGGTATTGCAACCCAAGCATGCGGAATACCGCGATGTCTACCAACAACTGCTGGGGCAGCCCTTCAGCTACCCGATGAGCCTGGTTGACTACCTGGCGCGCATGCTGTGACGCGCAAACTGTTCTGGGACGCGCCCTATCAGAGCACGCTGACCACCACGGTGGCACGGGTGGAGGGCGCGCAGGTATGGCTGCAGGACACCATTTTCTATGCCTTTAGTGGCGGGCAGGAAAGCGATGCCGGCACCATTGGCGGCTGGCCGGTCGAGCAGGCAGAAAAGCAGGGACAGGACATTGTCTACACCTTGCCAGCGGCGCATGGCCTGACGGCTGGGGCGCCGGTGACGGTGGCAATAGACTGGCCGCGCCGCTACCGCCTGATGCGCTTGCACTTTGCTGCTGAACTGACACTGGAAACCATTTACCGCGACTTTGCCGGGGTGGAAAAAATCGGCGCGCACATCGCAGCGGACAAGGCGCGCATCGACTTTGCCCTGGCTGAGCCCATTACCCCGCATTTGCCCGTCATCACGGCCAGGGTACAGGGCCTGATTGATGCTGACAGCGAGATTGTCAGCGCCTTCTCCGACATCGAGGCCGAACGGCGTTACTGGGAAGTGCCGGGCTATTGCCGGGTGCCTTGCGGTGGCACGCACCTGCGCCGTACCGGCGAGGTGGGCCGCATTGCACTCAAGCGCAAGAATATCGGCAAGGGCAAGGAGCGGGTGGAGATCACCCTGCTGGAGGATGACGCATGCTAGGAAGCTGTCTGTGTGGAGTGATTGCTTACGAGGTAGATCAGCTGGATCTGCCCATCAGCCATTGTCACTGCCTGACTTGCCAGAAAGCCCACGCCGCCCCTTATGTGCCAACCGCCGGAGTGTTGCGCCAGCATTTCCGCTGGCTGCGCGGGACAGAACAACTGGGCAGTTTTGCGTCCTCGCCCGGCAAGCTGCGCCATTTCTGCCGCCAGTGTGGCAGCCATCTGCTGGCCGAGCGTGAAGGCAGCCCTTATGTGATTCTGCGCGTGGCCACGCTGGACGATACGCCTGCGCAGCAGGCCAGCCAGCATATCTGGACCAGTCATGACCGGCCCTGGCTGGCGCTGGATCATCTGCCGTGCTGGCCGGAATGGCCCGCTGACAGGTAAGCTGCTGCTCTTCTCATCCCCTATCCGGCCCGGTGCCGGAGACTGACTGGATTGTCATGTGGTACGACCTTGCCGCCGTAGGCGCGGCAGCCTGCTGGGCCTGGGGCGGCATACTCGGTGCCGGCCCTTCGCGCCATTTCGGCCCCTTTACCTTTACCCGCCTGCGGCTGAGCCTGATGACGCTGCTGCTGGGTGCTATCAGCCTGGCCAGTGGCGGCTGGCACAGCATGCAGTGGGCCAATGTGCTGCCGGCGCTGCTGTCCGGCCTGACCGGCATCTTTCTGGGTGACACCCTGTATTTTTCTGCGATGAACCGGCTGGGGCCGCGCCGTTCCGGCCTGTTGTTTGCCACGCATTCGGTATTTTCCGTGGTGCTGGGCATGTTGTTTCTGCAGGAAAAGCTCAGCCTGGCTGCCTTTGTCGGCAGCTGCATGGTGTTTGGCGGCGTCATGCTGGCGGTGGCGTTTGGCCGTGGCAAACAGCAAGGCAAGGCGTGGGAGCATCCGGCGCATCTTAAGGCCGGGGTCATGCTGGGCATGGCGGCGGCGCTGTGCCAGGCACTGGGCACCTTTTTTGCCAAACCGGCCATCGCCGGGGGGCTGGAGCCGGTTACCGCTTCGGCCATCCGCATGGGTGTGGCTTGCGCTGTGCATTACCTGCTGCTGTTTGCTGGCCTGCCGCTAGCCAGGAGCCGAGGGGTATTTTCCCCGCGCATCCTGGGCCAGACCGCTCTGAACGGGGTGGTGGCGCTGGGCCTGGGCATGACGCTGATCATGCTGGCATTGCAACATGCCAATGTGGCCACGGTGGGCATGCTCTCCGCGCTCAGCCCGGTGTTGATCCTGCCCATGCTGTGGCTGGTGCAAAAGCAGCCGCCGCCACTGGTGGCCTGGCTGGGAGCCTTTGTCAGCTGTGCGGGCACCGCGCTGATTGTGCTTCGCTGAAATTTACCTGTCCGCCATTTCCTGAGGCAGACAGGCTCGGGGTATGATGTCGGGGCTGGCACATGAGCCAGCCCTGTTTACTGGTGGTAAAGGCAGGGTGCCTTTGCCCGTACGCAAGACGGACCGCTGATGATCTCCCATATCCAGTCCAGCCTGACTGAAGCGCAAAGCGCACTGAACAATCTGCTGGCCAATCCCCAGGCGCTGGCCAGCATCGAAGCCGCTGCCCAGCAGCTGATTGCCAGCCTTGCCGCTGGTGGCCGCATCTTTTCCTGCGGCAATGGCGGCTCCATGTGCGATGCCATGCACTTTGCCGAAGAGCTGACCGGCCGCTACCGCAACAATCGGCGCGGCATGGCGGCCATCGCCATTTCCGACCCCAGCCACATGAGCTGCGTGGCCAACGACTTTGGCTACGAGCATGTGTTTTCGCGCTATCTGGAAAGCCATGGCCGGGCTGGCGATGTGCTGATTGGCATCAGCACCAGCGGCAACAGCCAGACCATCGTCAACGCCGCCACGGTGGCGCGTGAGCTGGGCATGAAGGTGATCATCCTCACGGGCCGTGCCGCCACCCGGCTGGAGCCCTTGGCCGATGTCTACGTCAACACCCCGGGCGGCCAGTATGCCGACCGCGTGCAGGAACTGCACATCAAGGTGCTGCATATCCTGATCGAGCTGGTGGAACGGCATTTCTGCCCGGAAAACTATTGATCTGTGCGTGTGATACCGGTAATGAAAACGGCCCTGACGGGCCGTTTTCCTATTGATGACAATACCTTTTACTGATTGGCCCTTACCCAGCGGTACCAGTGGCAGTACAGCTCCGGATCAATGGCGGCGATGACCGAACGTTTCCACACCGTGTCGCTCCAGTAATCATCGGTATTCAGGCTGGCCAGGCGGCCACCGGCTTCTTCCAGGATCACCGCACCGGCGGCATAGTCCCACAGCCGCTGGCCGCCATGCAGGTAAAGGTCGTAACGGCCAGCAGCCAGAAAGCACCAGTCCAGCGTGCTGGAACCCATGCTGCGCTGGCTGCCAAACGGCGCCACGCTACTCATGCGCGCGGCCAGCTTGCCCGAGCGCAGGTATTTCACCTCCACGGCGGCAATCGCATCGCCCATGCTGTTGCGGGTGGTTTTGAGTGGCAGACGACGGCCATTGAGCCAGGCACCATGGCCGCGCCGGGCATAAAACATTTCGTCGGAAACCGGGTTGTAGATCACGCCCAGCACACTGACGCCCTTGACCATCAGCGCCACGGAAATGGCAAAGTAGGGCAGGCCGTTGACGAAGTTGGTAGTGCCATCGATCGGGTCCACCACCCATAGGCCGTCCGGATTGTCCTGCCATAGCGCATCCTGCTCTTCGCGCGTCATTTCTTCGCCCAGCACCGGGTGGGGCAGCACACGCGGCAGCATCTCGCCCAATGCCTGCTGGCAAGCCATATCGGCTTCGGTAAACAGCGAGCCGTCGTCCTTGCGTGTTTTACCCACACGCAAAAAGCGCGGCATCACCTCCTGGCGCGCCACGTCACGGACAACTTGCATCACCTGTTCAACCACCTGCATCGTGTTCTCCTGGGTCCTGCTGTGATCGGCCGCTCTGGCTGGTCGATGGATACGGAAGTGCTGCCTGCATGTGTGAAGAATAGTTACATTTTCCACTGGCACTGACGGGTGGCAGCCTTGCCGTGCCAGTCTTGCTGGTGCGGGGAGCCGCAACCGTGATTAGCTGTCAGAATAGCCACTTGCCAAAGACGGGTTGTTGCAACTGCAGCAAACAAAGCAAAATACCGTTATCACCACGGACTTTCAATACGCCATGCCAAGGTTTTTTATCGAAACAGCGCTTGCGACAGGTCAAACCCTGTCGCTGCCCGATGCAGTTGTCCGTCATATTCAGGTGCTGCGCTTGAAGGAAGGCGACAGTCTCACCCTGTTCAACGGCCAGGGTGGCGAATATCAAGCCAGCTTGCTGTCGCTGCAAAAACGCGATGCCAGCTGTGAAATCACCTACTTTGACGACATCAGCCGCGAATCACCCATCTGGCTGGGGCTGGCACAGGCCATTTCCAGTGGCGACCGCATGGAGTTCACCCTGCAGAAAGGGGTGGAAATGGGGGTGTCGCTGTTTCAGCCCATTGCCGCAGAGCGTTCGGTGGTGAAGCTGTCGGGCGACCGGGCCGACAAGCGGGTGCAGCGCTGGCAGGAAATCGTGCAATCCGCCTGCGAGCAGTGCGGCCGCAATACCCTGCCGCAGGTGCTGCCCATTCTCAGCCTGAATGAATGGCTGCAACAGCAACAGCAGGCAGATGCGCGCCTGATTCTGTCGCCGCTGGGGACGCAGAAGCTGGCGGATATTGCCAGCGCCCCCAAGCGGGCCTGGCTGATGGCCGGGCCGGAAGGGGGATATTCCACCCGCGAGGAAGCTGCTGCGCTGGACGCCGGCTGGACGCCGCTGAAACTGGGCCCACGCATCCTGCGTACCGAAACCGCTGCGCTGGCGGCGGTGGCGGCGGTGCAGGCGGTGTGGGGGGATTACTGTATCTGATCTGGCGGTGTGTCTGCGGTTGATATCCGGCTGCCGGATTAGCCGCAGATGGCCTGGGTCATCATGACGCATGTGATTCCCCATGGCGCGCGCTGCTGCTGCCATTTTCAACGCGTTTGGCAATATGGCGAACCGCTACGCGGTGATGTTTACATGGCGGGGCTGCCCGCCGTGCAGGCAGGGGAGCTGCCTCGCCAGCTCCCCTACACCCCTAGGCGACCCCGGGTTGCGCGAAACCCCCGTCTGCTTCGGGCCGGGCAAGGCGCCGCCGAACTCGCCATTCGCTATCGTCGAATGGCTCGGACATGGCGGCGGCTTAAAACCTTGCCCAACCCGCCCCAGACGGCGCGCGCCACGGGGAGATGTGCTGCGTCGTCAGCGTGATAGTCTCCCGATTTGCCACCGCCCGCCATGAGAATGTAGCCAACAAAAAGCCCGGCAGTGCCGGGCTGGATGATGTCGATCAGAGCGTAACCATGCTCACGCCGTGGTGGCGATTTCCTGCTGCCGGTAAATCAGCGCACCGGCCAGCAGCAACTCCTGCTCGCCCAGGGCAAACTGCCCGGGCGGTGCCGCACGCTCAAATACAAAGCGACGCCCCTCGTATTCCACCCAGGCGCGGATGGCCTGGTCATGAAAACGCCCCAGAATTTCATCCGAGCAGGTCACACTGGCTACATCATTGACGATGAAACCCACTGGGGTCGGGCCTGCTTCTTCTTCCTCCACCGACCAGTTTTCCCGTGACGGCAGCTGTGGCGTGTTGCGGGTGGCCATTTGCAGCCACAGACGGTACACCCACAAAGGCAGCATCACCCGGTGTACCCGTTTGTCGTCGGTAATGACGCAGGCAATGGAAAAGCGGTGCCGGCAGGCCGGGCAGCTGCCCTGGGCTGCCAGAAACAGCTTGTCCTGCTGCAGGCTGGCCAGCCCGGACATGTGTTCACACCCCACCATGGCATGGCAATGCGGACAGTGCTTGCCAAAGCGGCGCACCCGGTTGCCATTGGGGAAGGTGACGGGGAGATAACTGGAAATCGTGTTTTGTCTTGCCATTGACTACCTGTCCACTACAACGCCATGCATGGCGGGATGTCTGGCAGTATACCCTGTCCATCGGGATGGGTGGGGCCAGGCGGTTTCAGTCTGCTTGTATCCGGCAATGCAGGGTATGGCTGTCGCCAGCTTGCAGCAGGCGGCTATCTTCACCGGCGTTGGCGGCCTCGATACAGATAAAGTCATGCCAGCCCTCATCCGGCAGATCGGCAAGGCGGGCAGCCTTGTCCTGCCAGGGGTTCCACACCACCACGCTGGCCGAGCCCTCACGGCTGACGCGCAGGCGTCGCCGCCAGGCCGGGTCGGTCAGCACGACATCGGCTTCGCTGTAGACAATGGCATCCAACTCGCCATTCAGCTGCAGTGGCGCGGATGGCATGCGGCTGAAGCGCGCGGCCACCTTGTCTTCGAAGACCGTATTTTCCAGCCCTTCCAGGCGGATGGAGCGGCTGTCACTGACGGCCAGATAACTGTGCAATGCCGCGCTAACCGTATGTGCTTGTGTGCTGTTGTTATGGGTATGCAGCTGCATGCTGATGAATGAATCGGCCAGGGTGTAGTCCAGTTGCACGCTCAGCCCCTGCCATTGCGGGCCTTGCAGTTTCACGTGAAACGCATCGCCATCCTGTTCCACCGCCAGCAGCTGCCAGCTTTGCTGCCGCGCCACGCCGTGGGACGGGGCGTCAGGGTCTGTCGGATGCGCGCCAAACCAGGGCCAGCATACCGGCACGCCACCACGGATAGCCTTGCCAGGCTGCAGTACGGCTTGCGGTGACATGTATAGCCAGGCTTGCTGGCCGTAGGGCTGAAAAGA
Source organism: Aquitalea sp. FG25 (assembly GCF_057809375.1). Classification (NCBI taxonomy): domain Bacteria; kingdom Pseudomonadati; phylum Pseudomonadota; class Betaproteobacteria; order Neisseriales; family Chromobacteriaceae; genus Aquitalea; species Aquitalea sp. FG25. The sequence continues at coordinate 99,068 of NZ_JBMDJV010000005.1, read as the reverse complement.
GAGCAATTGCCCGCCCAGCAAGGACAGGGTGGCGCAGAAGCTGCCGCTGTCCAGTTGCAGCAGGGTTAGATCATTGCCCAGTGTGATCAGCTGGGCCGCTGCGGGCAGGGTGATGGCCATCGGGCGTCTCGCTTGCAGGGAAATGGGCAGATCATAACCCAATGCCAGCCGGTCTTCTGCCTGTGGCGGCACAGTTTTCACCTGCAGGCTGGTCAGCGCGGCCTGATGCGGGCATGCTGGCACACAGTATTCTGCGCTGGATCAGCCATCTGCATGGCTGGGCAGTCTAGAATGCATTCATTCATCACTCTGCTTTCATGGAATACAAGGTGTCTGCCACAGCTCAACCGCGCTATCTGCGTATCAAGGAATACATTCTGGAAGGCATTCGCAAGAAGGAATTCCTGCCGGGCAACAAAATCCCGCCGGAACTGGAGCTGGCCAGCCAGTTTTCCGTGTCACGCATGACAGTGAACAAGGCGGTACGGGACCTGGCCGAAGCTGGCATCTTGCTGCGCTTTGCCGGTGACGGTACTTATGTTGCCGAACGCAAGGCCGAATCGCCGCTGCTGGACATCAACAATATCGCCGCCGAGGTGGAAGCGCGCGGCCATACCCACAGTGCCGACGTGCATCAGCTGGAAACCATTGCCGCCGGCGAGGAGATTGCCTTGCAGCTGGGGGTAAAGGTGGGAACGCCGATTTACCATTCCATTCTGGTGCATCGTGAGGACGGGTTGCCCATCCAGCTGGAGGATCGTTACGTCAATCCGGCCTGGGCACCGGACTATATCCTGCAGGACTTTACCCGCCGCACGCCCAATGAATACCTGATGGAAACCTGCCCGCTGACTGATATCGAGCACAGTGTGGAGGCCATTTTGCCGGACGCGCGCGAGCTGTCCATGCTGGGTATCACCGCCGGGGAACCATGCCTGCTGGTGTTGCGTCGTACTTGGTCGTACAAGAATCTGGTGACCTTTGCCCGGCTGGTGCATCCGGGCGGGCGTTACAAGCTGCGCTCGCAAAGCCGGGTGAAGAAATAAGCCAGGCTAAGCGTGACAGCAGGCGGTGCAGGTCAGTCGTGATTCTGTCATCGCCCCAGGCTATGCTAGCGGACTATTTCTCTGCATTTTCCTTTTAACCCGCCCACATCATCAATCACATCATGGACACCCTGCTTTTGCTCAAGGCAGCCATTCTCGGCATTGTCGAGGGGCTGACCGAATTTTTGCCCATCTCCTCTACCGGCCACCTGATCCTGGCCGGGGAATTGCTCAAGTTCAATGACGAGCGCGGCAAGCTGTTTGAAATCGTCATCCAGTCCGGTGCCATCCTGGCGGTGATCTGGGAATACCGTGCCCGCATTGCCGCCGTGGTTGGCGGGGCCCGTCATGATGCGGCGGCAAGACGCTTCATTCTCAACCTGGCGATTGCCTTCTGCCCGGCCGCAGCGCTGGGCTTTCTGTTCAGCAAGGCCATCAAGGCCCATCTGTTCAATGCCCCGGTAGTGGCCAGCATGTTCATCATCGGTGCGCTGGTCATCATGTGGGCCGAGTGTCGCCAGCACACTATTCGCGTGCAAACGGTGGAAGAAATGACGCCGCTGGATGCGCTCAAGGTGGGCTGCGCCCAGGCCTTTGCCCTGGTGCCGGGTACTTCACGTTCCGGTGCCACCATCATCGGCGGCATGCTGTTTGGCCTGTCGCGCAAGGCGGCCACCGAGTTTTCCTTCTTCCTGGCCATTCCCACGCTGATCATCGCCTCGCTGTATTCGCTGTATAAAGACCGCGCACTGCTGGCGGCGGACGATCTGGGCATCTGGGCGGTGGGCCTGCTGTTTTCCTTTGTGTCGGCCTTCTTCTGCGTGCGCTGGCTGTTGCGCTTCATTTCCAGCCACAGCTTCATGGTGTTTGCCTGGTATCGCATCGTGTTCGGCATCATCGTGTTGCTGACCTGGCAGTACGGTTGGGTGAACTGGGTGGATAGCTGAAAGGCGCAGTCAGACAATTGACTATACAAATACTGTTGGATTTTTGATGCACAAAGGGAGCCGCCGGCTCCCTTTTTTATTTGCATAAATATTTGATAAATAACGATATTTCAAAAACTGCATGTTGTATTCAATATAAAGCCATGGTTGACAAGTGTAAGTGCAGGGTTTATTTGTATATACAAATCAGGAGCAGACATGAGCACCCCATTCAACCGCACCCGCAGCCTGTGGCTCAATGCCCGGCTAGCCACCATGGATACGCAGCACCCCGCGCCCTACGGCGCGCTGCACGACCACATGCTGGTGGTGGAGCAGGGCCGTATTGCCGCCATCCTGCCGCAAGGCCGGCTGAACCCGGCCAGCTTTGATGGCGAGGTGGTGGATGCCGCTGGCCGCTGGATCACCCCCGGTTTTATCGACTGCCACACGCATCTGGTATACGGCGGCAACCGGGCGGCGGAATGGGAACAGCGCTTGCTGGGCGTGCCGTATCAGCAAATTGCCGCCCAGGGCGGTGGCATTGTCTCTACCGTGCGTGCCACCCGTGCGCTGAATGAAGCACAGCTCGCCGCTGCCAGCCTGCCGCGTTTGCAAGCGCTGATGGCCGAGGGCGTTACCACGCTGGAGTGCAAGTCCGGCTATGGGCTGAACCTGGACGATGAAATCAAGCAGCTGCGCGTGGCGCGCCAGTTGGCAGACAGCCAGCCGGTGGAGATTGCCCCCACCTTGCTGTCCGCCCATGCGCTGCCGCCGGAATTTGCCGGCGACGCCGATGGTTATATCACGCATGTGATCCGCGACATTCTGCCCAGCGTGGCAGAACAAGGCCTGGCCGAAGCGGTGGATGTGTTCTGCGAAAGCGTGGGCTTTTCCCCGGCACAAACCCGCCGCGTGTTTGAAGCTGCACAACAGCACGGCCTGCGGGTGAAGGGCCATGTCGAGCAGCTGTCCAATCTGCAGGGCGCAGCACTGGTGGCCGAATTTGGCGGCCTGTCCGCCGACCATATCGAATACCTGGACGACGCGGGTGTGGAAGCCATGCGCGTGGCTGGCACGGTGGCGGTGCTGCTGCCCGGTGCCTTCTACTTCTTGCGCGAAACCCAAAAACCGCCGGTGGCCGCATTGCGTGCAGCCGGGGTGCCGATGGCGGTGTCTACCGATCTTAACCCCGGCACCAGCCCGTTTGCTTCCATCCGGCTGGCGATGAACCAGGCTTGCGTGCTGTTCGGCCTGTCGCCGGAAGAAGCATTGGCCGGCACTACCCGCCATGCCGCGCAGGCGCTGGGCCGTGGCCACAGCCATGGCCGCTTGGCGGTGGATCATGTCGCCGACCTGCTGCTGTGGGATATCGAACACCCTGCCGAAATCGTCTACGGACTCGGCATCAACCTGCTGGCCGAACGGGTATTCCGTGGCCAGCGTCCGGGCAAGGAAACAACACAATGACTCCAGACATGAAGCTGTGGACCGGCCGCGTGGACGCCGGTGAAGGCGAACTGGCGCGGCGTTGGCACCAGCTGGCCACCCCGTTTGCCCCCGGCCTGCCTGCTGGTATCGGCATTGCCGGTTTTGCCTGCGACGAAGGCGTGCGGCGCAATCAGGGCCGCACCGGCGCGGCGGCTGCACCGGCTGTCATCCGCAAGGCACTGGCCAATCTGGCCTGGCATCAGGCTTATCCGCTGTGCGATATGGGCGATGTGAGCTGTAGCGATGGCGATCTGGACGCCGCCCACCTGCGCCTGGCCGCTGCGGTGGAGCAACTGGCGCGTGCCGGACATTTTCCACTGGTGCTGGGTGGTGGCCACGAAACCGCCTATGGCACCTGGCGCGGCCTGGCCGCTGCGCACCCGGACAAGGTGATCGGCATCATCAATTTCGACGCGCACTTTGATATCCGCGAGGCCGCCGAGGCCACTTCCGGCACGCCGTTTGCCCAGATTGCCGCCGACTGTGCCAGCGCGGGTCGTCCCTTCCATTACCTGTGTCTGGGCGTGGCCGAGCCATCCAATACCCAGGCGTTGTTTGCCCGCGCCGGACAGCTGGGTGTGCAGTGGCTGCTGGACAGCGCGCTGCACCAAGCGGGCCTGGCTAATGCCCAGCGCACCGTACAGGGCTTCATTGATCAGGTAGACATCGTCTACCTCACCATCGATCTGGATGTACTGCCCGCCAGCGTGATGCCCGCTGTCTCTGCTCCCGCCGCCATGGGGGTGGAGCTGCCGGTGGTAGAAGCACTGGTCACCGCCATTGCCGCCAGCGGCAAACTGGCCGGGGCTGATCTGGTGGAGCTGAACCCGCAATTCGATATCGACAGCCACGGCGCGAAGACGGCGGCCCGGCTGGCGTGGAGTATTACCCGTCATCTGGCCAAGAACCGCTGACAAAACCGCGTAGCGAACCCGGGCCAAGGCGTGCCGCCGCAGACAGTACATGGCGTACGGCAAGGCGGCGCAACGCAGGAGCGGGGGTTTTGTTATCGGTTCGCAGTAAGGAATTCAGGGCAGTTGCCCGACAACATGGCAGTACCAAGGAGACAGCAATGAGCGCAGCACAACAAGACAGCCGCTTCGACCCCACCCGTGTGATCCGCGCCCCGCGTGGCACCGAACTTTCCTGCAAAAGCTGGCTGACCGAAGCCGTCTACCGCATGATCCAGAACAATCTAGACCCGGAAGTGGCCGAGCACCCGCAAAGCCTGGTGGTATACGGCGGCATTGGTCGCGCCGCCCGCAACTGGGAATGTTTCGACACCATTCTGGACGTGCTCAAGCGTCTGGAAGACGACCAGACCCTGCTGATCCAGTCCGGCAAGCCGGTGGGCGTGTTCAACACCCACGCCGACGCGCCGCGCGTGCTGATTGCCAACTCCAACCTGGTACCGCACTGGGCCAACTGGGAACACTTCAACGAGCTGGATAAGAAGGGCCTGATGATGTACGGCCAGATGACTGCTGGCTCCTGGATTTACATCGGCTCGCAAGGCATCGTGCAAGGCACGTATGAGACATTCGTGGCCGTGGCCCGCCAGCACTTTGACGGCAAGGCGCAAGGCCGCTGGATTCTGACTGGTGGTCTGGGTGGCATGGGGGGCGCGCAGCCGCTGGCCGCCACCATGGCCGGTTTCAGCATGATCGCCGTGGAATGCGACGAAACCCGCATCGACTTCCGCCTGAAAACCCGTTACGTGGACCGCAAGGCCACCACGCTGGACGAGGCGCTGGCCATCATCGAAGACGCCAAGCAAAGCGGCAAGGCAGTGTCCGTCGGCCTGCTGGGCAATGCTGCCGATGTGTTCACCGAACTGGTAAACCGTGGCATCACCCCGGATGTGGTGACTGACCAGACCTCCGCCCACGACCCGGTACACGGCTATCTGCCGCAAGGCTGGACGGTGGAACAATGGCGCGCCAAGCAGCAAAACAGCGCCGCTGAAATCACTGCCGCCGCCAAAAAATCGATGGCCGTGCAAGTACGCGCCATGCTGACCCTGCAGGAGAGCGGCGCCGCCACGCTGGACTACGGCAACAACATCCGCCAGATGGCGCTGGAAGAGGGCGTGCAGAATGCCTTCGACTTCCCCGGCTTTGTCCCGGCTTATGTACGTCCGCTGTTCTGCGAAGGCATCGGCCCCTTCCGCTGGGTGGCCCTGTCCGGCGACCCGGAAGACATCTACAAGACCGACGCCAAGGTGAAGGAACTGATTCCGGATGATCCGCACCTGCACAACTGGCTGGACATGGCGCGTGAGCGCATCAGCTTCCAGGGCTTGCCGGCACGTATCTGCTGGGTGGGCCTGAAAGACCGCGCCCGCCTGGGTGCAGCCTTCAACGAAATGGTGAAGAATGGCGAGCTCAAGGCGCCGATCGTGATTGGCCGCGACCATCTGGACTCCGGCTCGGTGGCATCGCCCAACCGCGAAACCGAATCCATGCTGGATGGCTCCGACGCCGTATCCGACTGGCCGCTGCTCAATGCGCTGCTGAACACCGCTGGCGGCGCGACCTGGGTATCGCTGCACCACGGTGGTGGTGTGGGCATGGGCTTCTCGCAGCACTCCGGCGTGGTGATTGTGTGTGATGGCACGGACGAAGCCGCCAAGCGCGTGGGCCGTGTACTGCGCAACGATCCGGGCACCGGCGTGATGCGTCATGCCGATGCCGGTTACGACATTGCCAAGAACTGCGCCCGTGAACAGGGCCTGGATTTGCCAATGCTCAAATAAGCACTGATGCTGTTGCCCTGCCGGCACCGGCAGGGCGTGTGCAACAACAAAATAATATCCGGCCCCGCCTACGGGCGTGAGGCCTGCAGACAATCAATAGAGACTGAAACCATGAGCATTCTCAATATCGTACCGGGCCAACTGACACTGGCCGACCTGCGCCGCGTTTCACGTGAAACCGGCCTCAAGCTGCAACTGGATGCGTCCTGCCATGCCGGTATCGACGCTTCCGCCGCCACCGTGGCGCGTGTGTTGTCCGAAGGCCGCACCGCCTACGGCATCAACACCGGTTTTGGCCTGCTGGCCAACACCCGCATTGCAGCGGACGAACTGGAGCTGCTGCAACGCTCCATCGTGCTGTCGCACGCCGCTGGTATCGGCGCGCCGATGGATGATTCCACCGTGCGTCTGGTGATGGCACTGAAAATCAACTCGCTGGCACGTGGTTTTTCCGGCATCCGCCGTCAGGTGATTGAAGCCTTGGTAACGCTGTTCAACCACGGCATCTACCCGGTGATTCCGCAAAAGGGTTCGGTAGGTGCTTCCGGCGACCTGGCCCCGCTGTCGCACATGAGCGCAGTGCTGATCGGCGAGGGCGAAGCCTTCGTCAACGGTCAGCGCGTCCATGGCCGTGAAGCCATGCAGGCTGCCGGTCTGCAGCCTATCACCCTGGCGCCGAAAGAAGGCCTGGCCTTGCTGAATGGCACCCAGGCATCCACGGCGTTTGCGCTGGAAGGCTTGTTTGCGGCGGAAGACCTGTTTGCCTCCGCCGTGGTGGCGGGCTCCATGTCGGTGGAAGCCGCCCAGGGCAGCCGTACCCCGTTTGATGCGCGCATCCACGCCGTGCGCGGCCATGCCGGGCAGATTGACGCCGCCAGTGCCTACCGCGCCCTGCTGGAACACAGCGAAATCGAACACTCGCACGAAAACTGCGGCAAGGTGCAGGACCCGTACAGCCTGCGCTGCCAGCCGCAGGTGATGGGTGCCTGCCTGACGCAAATCCGCCATTCCGCCAGCGTGCTGCAAGTGGAAGCCAACTCGGTATCGGATAACCCGCTGGTGTTTGCCGACGACAACGACATCCTGTCCGGCGGCAACTTCCACGCCGAGCCGGTAGCCTTTGCCGCCGACAATCTGGCGCTGGCGATTGCTGAAATCGGCTCGCTGTCCGAACGCCGCATGGCTTTGCTGATCGACAGCAATCTGTCCAAGCTGCCGCCCTTCCTGGTGAATAACGGCGGGGTGAACTCCGGCTTCATGATTGCCCAGGTCACCGGCGCGGCACTGGCCTCGGAAAACAAATCGCTGGCACATCCGGCTTCGGTGGACAGCCTGCCGACCTCGGCCAACCAGGAAGACCATGTGTCGATGGCCACCTTTGCCGGTCGCCGTCTGCGCGACATGGCGGGCAATACTGCGGGCATTCTGGCGGTGGAACTGCTGGCCGCCTGCCAGGGCGTGGACTTCCGCGCCCCGCACAAGGCCAGCGCCAAGCTGGAAGAAGCCAAGGCCGAACTGCGCGAACAAGTGAGCTTCTACGACAAAGACCGCTACTTTGCGCCGGATATCGAAAAAGCGGCCACGCTGGTGGCCAGCGGTAGTTACAACCGCTTTGTAGCAGCTGGTCTGTTGCCTTCGTTGTAAGCACGGCCCTCAGTCAGGGAATTGGCCCGGCACCGTCATGGTGACCGGGCTTTTTTGCGTGTGATGGTGTGACGGGATGTCAGAGCAGCCAGTAAGCCAGCACGCCTGCCAGCAGCAGCGCGGGCAGGGAATACAGATGAAAGCGCAGCCAGATGCCGCGCTCGCCCGCCATGCGCAGGGCAATCAGATTGGCCAGCGAGCCCAGCACACAGCCAAAGCCACCGGCATTCACCGCATAGGCCAGCACCTTGTAGGCCGTACTGTATTTCACCAGCAGGATGGTGGCGGGCACATTGCTGATCAGCTGCGAACCCAGCAGGGCGGTCAGGTACAGGCCGCCGTGACTCAGCCCGGCTACCGCGTCAGTCCAGTGGCGTACCAGCGGCAGCTGGGTCAGCAGGCGGATGTCGACAAACATCAGCATGAACACGGCAATCAGGCTCCAGTCCACCGCCAGCAGCAAGGCCGGGCGCAGCAAGGCGATGCCTGCCAGCACCGCAGCCAGCCCCCACAAGGCATGGCCGGATTCCAGCGCCACGATAAAGCCGACATACAACAAGGCGCAGCTCCATAGCAGCCGTGGCTGATAGCCGCTGGCGTCGTCGTGCAGCGCGGCATGAATGCGCTGGGCGGGGAAAACCAGTGCCGTCGCCAGCAGTAATAGCGCCATGCTGCCCAGTGCCAGCGGGGCCATCTGCCAGGTAAACGCAGTAAAGGACAGGCCGGACAGCTGCCACAGCAAGATGTTTTGCGGATTGCCAATCGGGGTAAGCAGCGAACCGGCATTGACCGCCAGTGCTTCAAAAATCACCAGCCGGCCAATGGGCAGGCCAGCAATACCGCGCAAGCCCAGCGTGAGCGGCACCACGATGAATAGCGCCACATCATTGGTGAGTACGGTAGACAGCAGGGCCGACATGCCCACCAGAAACAGCGCCAGTAAGCGCTCGTTTGGCAGGCGGTTGATGATCAGCCGGCCCAGGTGAGCCAGATAGCCGCTTTCTTCCACGCCCTTGGTCAGCAACAGCAGGCCGGACAGGGTGGTGATGGTGGGCCAGTCTATCCAGTGGGCAAACTGGCTGCCTGCTTGTGGCTGGGGCAGCCACAGCAGCACCAGCAGTATCAGTAATACATGCAGCAGCCGGTCGCGCAGAAAGGGGCGCAGCAGGCGGGAAAACACGGAGTGGGGGTTAGGTGCATACATGGCGGCAGCTTACGGGAAGGCTGCCGCCAGCATCAAGTCGCGTGGATGGCAGATTCAATCCTGCGTGCGCAGGTCGTCACGCTTGATGGCCATGCCCATGGCGATGATCCAGGGCAGGATCAGCCAGCCGAGCAGGACATTGATCAGGATGATGGTTTTAAGGCGCGGGCTTTTCACCAGCCAGGCGGTAATGGCGGGAATCAGGTAGGCCGGAATCATCACCAGCGCATCGCCCATCCACATGGCGGCGGTGACAAAGTCTGGCTGATTGTTGAAAGTGCCGTACAGCCACAGCAGAAAAGCCAGTGCCAGCACGATGGCCAGCAGGCCCTTGATCAGATCGACAGGTTTCATGACATCCAGAAAAAAAGCAGACAAGTGCCAAGCGTAATCATGCTGGCCCGGCTTTGGCAAACAGCTTGGTCAAACAAGCTACAGAATGTGGCTTATGCCATGCGCAGCAACTGTTGCACCCGTTGCCGCAGGGCTGGTAGCACTTCGGCGGCAAACCATGGGTTGCGCTTTAGCCACAGATTGTTGCGCGGGCTGGGGTGTGGCAGGGGCAGGATATGCGGCCAGCCTGTCTGCCAGTTGCGTACCGCCTGCGTGATGTTGTCGGCATCCGGCAGATGCCAGGCCAAGGCATGCTGGCCCAGCACCAGCGTCAGTTGCAGATTGGGCAATTGCTGCAGCAGCTGCAGCAGCTGCACACGCCAGTGGGCGGCACATTCAGGGCGGGGCGGCAGATCGCCGTGCGGGCCGGTGCCGGGATAGCAAAAACCCATGGGCAGAATGGCAAGCAGGCTGGGGTCGTAAAACTGTGTGGCATCCAGGCCCAGCCAGTCGCGCAGGCGCGCACCGCTGGCATCTTCAAACGGAATGCCGCTTGCATGTACCTTGCGGCCCGGAGCCTGGCCGGCAATCAGCAGCCGGGCTGCCGGGTGCAGTTGCAGCACCGGGCGCGGGCCCAGGGGGAGCTGCTCGGCACATAGCCGGCAGTGGCGAACCTGATCAAGCAGCGTGAGGTAGTCGGTCATCTTGGCGGGCGGTTAAGGCATCCCTGCTGTTTATGCGCCGGTCTGGCTCCACAGGCAAGGGCTTTGTCCGTCGTTCAATGTGAACCACGTCCCCCCAGCTGGCTGATCAGCACGCTGGCCACGATCAGCGCCGCGCCGCTGATGGCCATGATGCCCAGTTGCTCACCGGCGATCGCACCCACCAGCCCTGCCCATACCGGTTCCATGGCATAGATGATGGTGGCGCGGGTGGCCGGCACGGTTTTCTGCGCCCAGTTCATGGCAATCTGGATGACCGCCGTGGCCAGGCCCATGCCCAGCAGGCTGATCAGCAATACCGGGTGCGGCTGCGGTGCGGCCTCGCCGCTGATTTGCCAGCCCAGCGCCGCCAGCATTGATACGGTAAGCAATTGCACCACCGCCACCCGGCGTGGGTGACACTGGCTGGCAAAGCGGCCCACCAGGCTGATTTCCAGCGCAATCATCGCGGCACCGGCCACGGTCAGCCATTCACCGGCACCAAAGTTGAAATGCAGGCCACGTGGATCAGACAGCAGCACCAGCCCGCCAAAGGCCACGATAATGCCCAGCCAGGCCGCCAGCCGTGGCCGGTGGCGAAACAGCAGCAGCTGGAACAAGGGCACCAGTGGCACATACAGCCCGGTGAGAAAGGCCGACTTGCTGCTGGGAATCAGCTGCAGGCCCAGCGTCTGCAGGCTGTAGCTGCCAAACAGCACGCAGCCCACCAGTGCGCCGGTGATGAGTTCGCGTCGGCTCAGGCCGTGTAGTTCGCGCCAGCTCAGCAGCAGGGCAATCAGGCCGGCTATGCCAAAACGCAGGCTGACAAAACTGAAAGGCCCGGCCCATTGCAGCGCGTGCTGCACCACCAGAAAGGTAAAGCCCCAGATCATGGTGACGCCAATCAGCACCAGGTCGGGCAGACGGGAGTGGTGTGGCGGCAGGCCGGCGGTGGCGGTCAGCGTGGTCATGGCGAGGCTCATTGCGGGTGGAGGGTCTGGTGAAATATAATGCACAAGTCATCTATTGGGCAATATATTGCACAACATCATGCGCAATGACGCGAACGGTTCACTGGAAGTGATGCAGAACGTGGCGGCCAATCTGCGCCAGGCACGGCTGCAAGGCGGAGTCAGCCAGGAGCGGCTGGCGGAGATGGCGGGCATCAGCCGCCGTATGCTGGTGAATATCGAGGCCGGGGAAAGCAATGCCAGCATTGCCACCGTGGACAAGCTGGCCTCGGCGCTGGGCCTGAGTTTTGTCGATGTGGTGCGCCCACCCTCGCTAACGGACAAGGCCCAGGCGCTGCCGCTACGTATCTGGCAGGGCGAGCAAGCCGACAGCCATGCCAGTTTGCTGGAATCATTGCCCATGCCGGGCATGACGCTGGAGTTGTGGCGCTGGCAACTGGCCGCTGGCGGCAGTTACTACGCCGAGGCGGACGCCCCCGGCTGCCAGGAGCTGCTGTACGTGCTGGAGGGCAGTCTGCAAGTACGGCTGCAGCAGCAAAGCCACACGCTGCAAGCCGGGCAGTCGCTGGCCTTTGCCTTGGATCAGCCATGCAGCTATCACAATCTGGGTGTTGAGCCCTGCACATTCACCAAGAGCGTGCTGATGGTGCCGCATCGGGAGCAATGAAAAACGGCCCCGCAGGGCCGTTGATCTTGATTGCCGCCGTGCTTACTTGGCAATCGACTTGCCGTAGGTTTCGGCAGCCGTGCGCATTTTCGGCAGCAGGGATTTTTCGGCCGAGGCCAGCATGTTCTTCATGATGCCGTCGATCACCACCGGCTGCTGCTTCATCAGCTTCTGGCCGGCCGGGGTTTTGTAGAAGGCAACGATCTGCTGCATTTCGGCGGCGGAGAACTGCGCGCTGTAGCTCTTCACCACTTCCTGCTCAAACTGCTTTTTCACCGCTGCAGAGTTGAAATAATCGGCTGCAGTCTTGTGCATGCTTTCGGCATAGGACTTGAAGCCGTCCTGGGCCTTTTTCTGTTGTTCCTGCGACAGGTTGATCTTGTTCTTGACGAAGTATTCCTGCAGCAGCGGGCCGGCAGAGCCGGTAGTGCGGTTGGCCAGGTCATTCGGCATATTGTTCAGGCCGATCACCTGGGCCAGTTCGCGAGCCGCCGCATCCTGTGCTGCATCGGCATGGGCCAGCATGGGCAGGGTCAGGGCAAGGGCGGCAATGGCGGTCTTGATCGGGCTAGCAGCAAACATGAGACATCCTTTTCGGAAATGGCATCAGAGAACACAAGGCTGGCAGTGTGACACCGCCAGAGAGCGTGGTCAAAGCAGCTTTGATGACTTTCCGCTGCAGACAGTTCCCCTGTCGGGCATCAGGCGGCAATGCTGCTGCGGGCGCGTGCACGCTCCAGGAGGGGCGGCAACAGGGCCAGGCCTTCTTCCCACTGCTGATGACCTGATGCCACGTTGATATGGCCGGCCTGCCGCAGCCAGGTGAGCGGGCTTTGCCAGTAACCGGCCATGCGGGCGGCGCGGGCTGATTTGCAGAACGGGTCGTTGTCGCTGGCCACCATACGGCTGGCAAAGGGCAGCGGCTGGCGCGGCAGCGGGGCAAAGGGCATCAGTTCGCGCGGTACAAAGGGCCTTTCCACATCGGCTGGTGCCACCAGCAGCGCACCGGCAATCCGGCTGGGATGGCGTCGCGCATAGTGCGCCACGGTAATGCAGCCCAGGCTGTGGGCAATCACGATGGCCGGACGCCGTGCCCGAGACAGTGCCTGATCCAGCCCGGCCAGCCAGCTGTCCAGATCGGGCTGTTCCCAGTTGGCATTTTCCACCCGGATAGCCTGCAGGCGCTGTTCCCAATGGCTTTGCCAGTGATCGGCAGCACTGCCTCTCCAGCCCGGCTGGATGATGAAATCGAAATCGTCGGCAATGGTGGTCATCAGCAAGCCCTCGGAAACAGATGGGATCACTATAGGGTAAAAGTAATATTGCAAAAAGTGATCAATAATTGTTTTTATATTCCATTCAGAAATTTAAGAGGTGGGCATGATGCGCTACTGCTTAGACCAATTTTGAATAACAGAATAAAAAACAATCATTTCTAGTGCTAAGCAAATCCTGATTACAGTGTGCTCCATCAACAGAAGCCCATCGACTCAGGAGCCACAACATGACGACTCTCCGCACCAATCTGAAAGCGCTGGCAGCCGTGCTGCTGCTGGCTGTTACCCCGCTGAAGGCTGCCGATCTGCTGAACGTGTCCTACGACCCCACTCGCGAGCTATACCAGGACGTGAACAAAGCCTTTGCCGAGCAATGGAAGAAAAAGACCGGCGAAGAGCTCACCATCAAGCAGTCGCATGGCGGCTCCGGCAAGCAGTCGCTGTCCATCCAGCATGGCCTGGCGGCCGATGTGGCCACGCTGGCGCTGGCTTACGACATTGATGTCTTGGCCGATGAGGGCCTGCTGCCGAAAAACTGGCAAACCCGGCTGCCGGACAACAGCTCGCCCTACACCTCCACCATCGTGTTCCTGGTGAAGAAGGGCAACCCCAAGCACATCAAGGACTGGAATGACCTGGTACGTAACGATGTGCAGGTGATCACCCCCAACCCAAAAACCTCCGGTGGTGCACGCTGGAACTACCTGGCGGCCTGGGGCTATGCGCTGAAGAAGAATGGTGGCAATGAAGCCAAGGCCCGTGCCTATGTGGCCGAGCTGTTCAAGCATGTGCCGGTGCTGGATTCCGGCGCGCGTGGCGCCACGCTTACCTTTACCCAGCGCGGCCTGGGTGACGTGCTGCTGGCCTGGGAAAACGAAGCCGTGCTGGCGGTGAAGGAAATGGGGCCGGACAAATTCGACATCGTCACCCCGTCCATCTCCATTCTGGCCGAGCCGCCGGTGGCGGTGGTGGACAAGGTGGTGGACAAAAAAGGCACGCGCAAACAGGCCGAGGCCTATCTGAAGTTCCTGTACACCCCGGAAGGCCAGACCATTGCCGCGCAAAACTACTACCGCCCGCGTGACCCGAAGATTGCCGCCAAGTATGCCAGCCAGTTTCCCAAGGTAAAGCTGTTTACCCTGAAAGACGTATTTGGCGACTGGCGCAGCGCGCAGAAAAAACACTTTGCCGATGGCGGTGTGTTTGACCAGATCTACAGCAAAAACTGATACCGCCTGGTTTTGATGGTGTATGCCTGCAGGCCGCCTTGATGCGGCCTGTTTTGCATTCTGGCTGGCTCTGCCTGCCGGAGCAGGACTGGGGTAGACTGTGGCCCTGTTGTCCATACTGGAATCACCACCTTCATGCAGGTATTTCACAGTCAGCACGGTACCTTGCGTTATCACGATCTGCCCGGCAGCGGTGTGCCGCTATTGTTTGTCCATGGCCTGGGCTGCGCATCCTCCAGTGATTTTCCGCGCGTGGCCGCTGATCCTGCGCTGGCTGGTCGCCGCCGCCTGCTGCTGGATCTGCTGGGGGCTGGGTTTTCTGATAGACCAAACGACTTTGCCTACACCATCACCGCACATGCCGAAACGCTTGCTGCATTGATCCGGCATCTGGATCTGCCACGACTGAAGCTTGTTGGCCACAGCATGGGTGGCGCGGTGGCGATTGCCGCCAGCAGCCTGTGTCCGGTCCAGGTGGCGCAGTTGGTGTTGCTGGAGCCGAATCTGGATGCTGGCGGCGGCGTGTTCAGTCGCGCACTGGCGGCCATGAGCGAGCAGGAATTCGTCAGTCGTGGCCAGCAACGCCTGGCCCGGCTGGCCAGCCGCGAAGGCAGCCCCTTGTGGGCCGGATCACTGGCTGCCAGCCATGCCCCGGCGGTGCATCGTGCGGCAGTATCGCTGGTCGCGGGCGTAGAACCCAGCTGGCGCAGCCAGTTATTGGTGCTGACCATGCCGCGCAGCGTGGTGGTGGGAGAGCGTTCCTTGCCACAGCCCGCGCTGACCTGCCTGCAGCAGGAGGGTGTGAGCGTGCATGTGCTGGCTGACGCTGGCCATGCCATGAGTGAAGACAACCCTGCCGGGCTGGCGGCCTTGCTGGCACACCTTCTGGAGCAAGACCATGTGGCGTGAATGTCCTTGTTACTGCCGGGCCATGCTGCTGGCTGTCAGTCTGGTGTTGCCGGTACGGGCGGCCAGTTTGCCTGCCCCGCAGGATGTCAGCATTCCCGTGCCCGGTGCCGGAATCTTCGGCAGTACGCTGGATATGCCGGCGCTACTGTATCTGCCCGCTGGCCGTGGTCCGTTTCCGGTGCTGCTGTTTTCCCATGGCCGGGCCGGCAGCGCGCAGCAGCGGCATCAGCTGAAGCACCCGCTGGGCCGCAGCCAGCTGGCTTACTGGCTGGGCAAGGGCTTTGCCATCGTGGCACCGATACGCCCCGGCTATGGCAGTACCGGCGGCGGCGACCCGGAGCATCACAGTGCCCACATGCTGGCACCGGGGGTATGCAGCAGCCATCCGGATTATCGCCAGACTGCCGCTGGCGGCAGCGTGGCGCTACAGGCAGCGCTACGCTGGATCAGCCAGCAGCCCTGGGGTGCGGGCCAGCCCATCTTGCTGGAAGGTCAGTCGGTTGGCGGTTTGCTGACGGTGGCCGTGGGTGCCAGCTCACCGCCTGGCGTGGTGGCCTACATCAATTTTGCTGGTGGTGCCGGTGGTAATCCGGAAAAGTCCCCGGGCCAAAGTTGTGAGCCAGAGGCGCTGACGGCGCTGTATGCCGATTTTGGCCGCCATACCACGCTGCCCAATCTGTGGATCTATGCCGAGAACGACCAGTACTGGGGCCCCGACGAACCGGTGGCCTGGCATCAGGCCTTTGCGGCGGGTGGCAGTCCAACGCATTTTGTCCATGCACCCGCAGTGGCGGATGGTGATGGCCACGGACTGAGCCGCCATGCATCAGCCTTGTGGGCGGCTGAGGTGGATGCTTTTTTGCGCACGCTGCCAGCGCTGGCTCCACCTCGGTCAAATCCGGCTCCACTGCCTTAAGCTGGCTGATGGCGCCAGCGTGCAGTGGTCAGAACCGGCTGATCTGCATCAAGTATTCTTCATTCCGCATGCCAGGTAATTTCAGCGGTGGTAACGGCTTTTCCTTGCAGATCAAAAGGCTATGATTTTCATCCGGACAACAGGAATTTCATCGTCATTTTAAATGATTAAATTAATGTAAACGGTATGGTAGCGTAGCCAGTTTAGTGGCTTGCAGCGGGGACGCAGCCATTGCCCATCAAGATGTGATGAATATTCGTGGAGAATTGCCGTGAAACAGAAAACAACTGCCCTGTTGCTGCTGGGTATGCTGGCCACCCTGACTGGCTGCGCAACCGAGAGCTCGCAATCCCTGGCCGTGGCGCAGGTCAATAGCGTTGCCAAACCTTATGCGGGTGTTCGCGCACCGATTTCCATCGGCAAGTTCGATAACCGTTCCAGCTATGCGCGCGGGCTGTTTTCTGATGGTGTTGACCGTCTGGGCAGTCAGGCCAAGACCATCCTGATTACCCATCTGCAGCAGAGCGGCCGCTTTAATGTGCTGGATCGCGAAAACATGGCCGAAACCAAACAGGAAGCCAGCATCAAGCAACAGGCGCAGAAGCTGAAGGGCGCTGATTATGTGATTACCGGCGATGTCACCGAATTTGGCCGCAAGGAAGTGGGCGATCAGCAGTTGTTTGGCATTCTGGGGCGTGGCAAGCAACAGATTGCCTATGCCAAGGTGAATCTGAACATCGTCAACACGGCAACGTCCGAAGTGGTGTACTCCACGCAAGGCGCGGGTGAGTATAGCTTGTCCAATCGTGAAATCATCGGCTTTGGCGGCACCGCCAGCTATGACTCCACTCTCAATGGCAAGGTGCTGGATCTGGCCATCCGCGAAGCGGTAAACCGCCTGACTGACGCAGTGGATACCGGTGCCTGGCAACCGGCTCGTCATTGAGGTGGGGTGCTTAGTCATGATTATTTCCCAAGCATCACGCCGCATCCTGCCGCTGCTTAGCCTTTGTCTGCTGGCGGCTTGCGCCCAGGCACCCAAGACGCTGTACCAGTGGGAAGGCTATCAACCGCAGGTGTATGAACACTTCAAGGGCCAAAGCCCGCAACAGCAGATTACCGAACTGGAAAAAGGGCTGGAGCGCATTGCGGCCAAGGGCAATGTTCCCCCGCCGGGCTACCGGGCGCATCTGGGCATGTTGTATGCCGAAACCGGGCGCGACGACCTGGCCTTGCAGCAGCTAGAGGCTGAGAAAGCCGCCTTTCCCGAGTCGGCAGCCTATATCGATTTCCTGCTGAAGAAATACCGGAAGTAAGGACCCGACCATGCGACATTTTTTCCGATTGATCAGCTGCCTGGCCGTGGCCGCATTATTGTCTGCCTGCGCTACACAGCCGCCGGCCAAGCTTGATTACACGGCATACAAGCAAAGCAAGCCGCGCAGCATTCTGGTGCTGCCGCCCTTGAATAACTCACCTGATGTCAGTGCCAGCTACAGTGTGCTGTCCCAACTGAGCTACCCGTTGGCGGAGGCTGGCTACTATGTGTTGCCGGTGGCGCTGGTGGATAGCACTTTCAAGCAGAACGGCCTGACCGTGGCTGGGGACATCCATCAAGTGCCAGCGGCTAAGCTGCGCGACATCTTTGGTGCCGATGCGGTGCTGTATGTCACCATCAGCAAATACGGTTCTACCTATACCGTGCTGGATAGTGTCACCGTGGTGGCGGCTTCGGCCCGGCTGGTGGACCTGCGCAGCGGGGTTGAGTTGTGGAGCGGCAGTACCAGTGCTTCCAGTGCGGAAAACCAGAACAACAATAATAGTGGTGGGCTGGTGGGCATGCTGATTTCTGCGGCCATCAAGCAGATTGCCAATAACCTGAGTGATAGTGGCCATGATGTGGCGGGTATCACCAGTAATCGCTTGTTGTCTGCCGGCCATTACAATGGCTTGTTGTTTGGGCCGTACTCGCCGCGCTACGGCACCGATTGATTTAGCTGTTGATGAAAAAAAGCCGCCAGCGATTCAATCACTGGCGGCTTTTTCATGCGCTTGGAGAATCAGGGGTAAACGATGCGCAGCAGATTGGTGGCACCCGGTGTACCGAATGGCACACCGGCGATGATCACCATCGGCTTGCCTTGCTCGGCCAGCCCCAGCTTGGTGGCGCAGAAGGTGGTTTTCACCACCATGTCTTCCAGGTTTTCTGCATCCGGCCCGTTATAGGCCACCACGCCCCATACCAGGGTCAGGCGGCGCGCGGTACTAAGCCGAGGCGAGATGCCCATGATTGGGGTATGCGGCCGTTCGCGCGCCAGCCGCAGGCAGGTGGAGCCGGAGGTAGTAAAGGCGGCGGAAACGGTAACCGGCAGGATGGAGGCTACCTTACGCACGCAGGCGGCAATGGCGTCGGCCTGCTCTGGCGACTCTGCCGCGCTGTAATCCAGCGCCATCACGCGGCGGTAGTCCGGTGCGCTTTCCACGCGGCGAATCACCCGGTCCATGATCTGTACGGCTTCCACCGGGAAGGAGCCGGCGGCGGTTTCTGCCGACAGCATCACCGCGTCGGCACCTTCATACACGGCGGTGGCCACGTCGTTGGCTTCAGCGCGGGTGGGGGTGGGAGCGGTAATCATGGATTCCAGCATCTGGGTGGCCACAATCACCGGACGGCCCAGATGACGGCATTGGTGCACGATGCGGCGCTGTACCACCGGTACGTCTTCCGGTGGCAGCTCCACGCCCAGATCGCCGCGCGCCACCATCACCGCATCGGCCAGCTCGGCAATTTCATCCAGTTGATCCACTGCCGACGGTTTTTCAATCTTGACCACGATGCCCACATTGCTGCCAATCATCTGGCGCAGCTCACGTACGTCTTCGGCTGTTTGCACAAAAGACAGCGCAATCCAGTCCGCCCCTTCCTGCAGGGCGAATTCGGCGTCCTTGCGGTCTTTCGGGGTAATGGCTGACAGCGGCAGGATGGTTTGCGGCAGGTTGAAGCCCTTGCGGTCGGACAGCTCGCCCCCCACTACTACCGTGGTTTCAATCACCCGGTCCTGCACACGTTCCACGTGAAACGACAGCTTGCCGTCGTTGACCAGAATGTGATGGCCGTGCTCCAGCGCGGCAAAGGCTTCCGGATGCGGCAGGGTTACCTGGCTGGCATCGCCATCCACCTGGTCCAGCACAAAGCGGTAGGGCTGGCCGACGCGTACGGTGACCGGTCCTTGCGGAAAGGTGCCGATGCGCAGCTTGGGGCCTTGCAGGTCTACCAGCACGCCGATGGGGCGGCCCATTTCTGTTTCTGCCGCGCGGATGGCGGCCAGGCGGGCGCGGTGGTCGTCGTGGCTGCCATGACTCATGTTCAGGCGGAATACGTTCACCCCGGCGCGCGCCAGCGCCAGGATTTGCTGCGGGGTGCTGGATGCCGGGCCCAGCGTGGCGAGAATCTTGGTATTGCGGAGCATGTACTTGTCCTTGTCGATGCCGGTCTGCGTTGGCGGGGTGTTGTCGAGTGGACCTGATCTGTCGGCGAGTTGCCGACACCGGTCTCTTGCTTTGCGCAACATGCTGCCACAACTGGAATGTAGTGGCTTTGCTACCTTGCAGGTACTTGGGCGGGGTGTTGCCACCTTGTCAGTTGGGAAAAATTCCGGGTGCGCTTGATGCGCGTTTTTCTTGCGCTGCCTGCCATTGGTGTTGTTATTTTGCCTCTCTCCGCCGCAACCCTTGCTTGCTGCAAAGCAAGAAAAGCGCAAATCCTTGTAGTTCGGCACTTACAGACCATTCGCATTTGCGATATCTTGCGCTGCAAAATGCGCTGGAGCTGGCAATGGTGAGGTCGGATTTCAGCCATGTGCGAAAGTTTTATGCGTGCTGATTGACAGCTGAAGCGTGTTAACTAGAATTGGCCGAAAATAAAACGAACAATATAAATACAAAAAACAACATAACAAAGATTGCCATCCCGCTTTCCAGTGGTAGGGGAGAGTTGAGGTGATGCCGTCAACACCAGTCAGCAAAAAAGCGCTCGGCCTGCAACGGCCATTTGGATTGCCAAGGAGACACCTCACATGAAGAACCAGTTCATTCTGGCCCTGGACCAGGGAACCACCAGTTCCCGTGCCATTCTGTTCAACCAGGCTGGCGACATTGTTTCGCTGGCGCAAAAGGAGTTCCGCCAGATCTACCCCCAGCCGGGCTGGGTGGAGCATGATCCGCAGGAAATCTGGGGTGGTCAGGCTGGCGTTGCCGCCGAAGCGGTGGCCAAGGCCGGTATCGATGGCCGCAGCATTGCCGCCATCGGCATTACCAACCAGCGCGAAACCACCATTGTGTGGGACCGCGAAACCGGCCTGCCGGTGTACAACGCCATCGTCTGGCAAGACCGACGCACCGCCGCTTTCTGCGATCAGCTGAAAGAGCGCGGTCTGGCCGAGTCCATCCGTAACAAGACCGGCCTGCTGGTGGATGCCTATTTCTCCGGCAGCAAGATCAAGTGGATTCTGGACAACGTGCCGGGCGCGCGTGCCCGTGCCGAGGCTGGCAAGCTGGCTTTCGGTACCGTAGACAGCTGGCTGATCTGGAACTTCACCCACGGCAAGGTGCACGTTACCGATGTGTCCAATGCCTCGCGCACCATGCTGTACAACATCCACACGCTGGAGTGGGATGCCGAACTCTTGGACATCATGGGCATTCCGGCCAGCATGCTGCCGGCAGTGAAAAGCTCCAGCGAAGTCTACGGCCATACCCATGCCGCCCATCTGGGCGTGGAGATTCCGATTGCCGGTGTGGCGGGTGACCAGCAGGCCGCCTTGTTCGGCCAGCAGTGCACCCGTCCTGGCATGGTGAAGAATACCTACGGCACCGGCTGCTTCATGATGATGAATACCGGCGAGCAGCCGATCGAATCCACCAACAAGCTGTTGACCACCATTGCCTGGCAAGTAAATGGCAAGGTGCAGTACGCGCTGGAAGGCTCCATCTTCATTGGTGGCGCGGTGGTGAAATGGCTGCGCGACGGCCTGGGCATCATCCGCCATTCGGCTGATGTCGGCCCGCTGGCGCAGGAAGTGGCCGATAGCGACGGCGTGTACCTGGTACCGGCCTTTGCCGGCCTGGGCGCACCGCACTGGAACCAGAATGCGCGCGGCACCATCGTCGGCGCCACGCTGGGTACCAAGGCTGCCCATATCGCCCGTGCCGCACTGGACAGCATTGCCTACCAGACCATGGACGTGCTCAAGGCCATGGAAGCCGATGCCGGCATGGCCATTGCCGAACTGCGTGTGGATGGCGGTGCCACCGTCAACGAACTGCTGATGCAATTCCAGTCCGACATTCTGGGCGTGGACGTGGTACGGCCGAAAATCACCGAAACCACCGCGCTGGGTGCGGCCTATCTGGCTGGCCTGGCGGTGGGCTACTGGGCCGGGGTGGAAGACATCCAGGGCCAGTGGCAGCTGGATCGCCGTTTCCAGCAAGGCATGGTGGCGGAACAGGTAGAAGCCAATGTCCGTGGCTGGGTGCGCGCGGTGAACGCGGCCAAGGCCTGGGCTGACGCCTGATGACCTTCCCTCACACGGCGGCTGTCCGTCCTGCCCGTACCCATGCCCGGGGTGCGTGCAGATGGCCTGGTGCCTCCAGTCCTGCCGTGTGAATTTCCTGAGTGATGTATGGCAGCAGCCTGTGGCCGGACGACAGCAAGATCGTTCCGCCCGGGCCTGTTGCCAGTAACTGTCGTCATGAAAGAGCAGCCATCGGCCAGAGTAGCGGATGGTAGCGGGAGTCATGGCGCGGAGACTTTGCATGAATCCCTTGTTTGGTGAATTTATCGGAACTGCCCTCTTGGTATTGCTGGGCAATGGCGTGGTGGCCAATGTGCTGCTGAACAACACCAAGGGCCATAACAGCGGCCTGATCGTGATTGCCTTTGGTTGGGCGATGGCGGTATTTGTTGGTGTGTTCAGCGTGGCTGCCATCAGTGGTGCGCATCTGAACCCGGCGGTGACTGTGGCGCTGGCAGTGGCTGGCAAGTTTGAATGGGCCCGTGTGCCGGGCTACATCCTGGCACAAATGCTGGGCGGCATGATGGGTGCGCTGCTGGTATGGGTGATGTACCGCAAGCATTACGAAACCACTGACTGCGCCGACCTCAAGCTGGCCACTTTCTGCACCGGCCCGGCCATCCGCAGCCTGCCGGGTAATCTGTTGTCCGAGGTGCTGGCCACCTTTGTACTGGTGTTTGCCATCCTCAGCATGGTGGCACCCAAGATGTCGCTGGGTGCAATGGATGCCCTGCCAGTTGCGCTGCTGGTACTGGGCATTGGCGTGTCGCTGGGCGGCACCACCGGCTATGCCATGAGCCCGGCGCGCGATCTGGCACCACGTATCATGCATGCCCTGCTGCCGATTCCGGGCAAGGGCTCCAGCGACTGGGGCTATGCCTGGGTACCGGTGGTTGGCTCCTTGCTGGGTGCCACCCTGGCCGCCGTGACCTATACCCATCTGTAATTTTACTTTGCTCCTGGTCGCCCCGTGCTTACGGGGCCGGCAAGCCACCTGCGGGTGGCTTTTTTTATGTGCCTGATCTGCTGGCACCGTGGCAAGGCGGCGCTGCATGGCTGGGCGGCCTGCTGGCCGAACAGAAGAAAAGCAAAGATTATTGTGGTCAATACGCACATTGCAGCGCACAAAACGAACATAAACGAACATTTTGTGTTGAATTAACATTCGTATGCTTCTATGCTAGATAGCATCAACAAGCAGAATCCGCCTTCTTGCCCTGTAGCGCACAGGCGCAGGCCGGATGCAGACAAGACCGAGGATTGCACTGTGAAACTCTATGACCTGATGGTGATTGGTGGCGGCATCAATGGTGCCGGTATTGCCCGTGATGCGGCAGGACGTGGCCTGTCGGTACTGCTATGCGAAAAGGACGACCTGGCCGCACATACCTCGTCGGCCAGCACCAAGCTGATTCATGGCGGCCTGCGCTATCTGGAATATTACGAGTTTGGCCTGGTACGCAAGGCGCTGCAGGAGCGCGAAGTGCTGCTCAAGGCTGCGCCGCACATCATCTGGCCGCTGCGTTTTGTCATGCCGCATGACAAGGCCCAGCGCCCGGAATGGATGATCCGCTGCGGGCTGTTCCTGTACGACCACCTGGCCAAGCGTGAAGTACTGCCCGGCTCGGAAACCATCAGCTTTGCCAAGCACCCCTCCGGCGCGCCACTAAAGGCCGCGTTCAAGCGTGGTTTTGTCTACTCCGACGGCTGGGTGCAGGACGCCCGGCTGGTGGTGCTTAACGCCATGGCCGCAGCCGAGCATGGTGCACGCATTGTCACCCGTACCGCCTGTGTGGCAGCACGGCGCGAAGGCGCGCATTGGCTGTGTACCTTGCAACATGAAGATGGTAGCCAGGAGCAGGTAAGGGCGCGTGCGGTGGTCAATGCCGCCGGCCCCTGGGTGGAAAGCCTGCTGAAAGACACCTTGCAACTGCCGTCGCCCAAGTCCATCCGGCTGGTGAAGGGTAGCCATATCGTGGTGAAAAAGCTGTTTGATCACCCCTATGCCTATATTTTCCAGAACCCGGACAAGCGCATCATTTTTGCCATCCCCTACGAGCAGGATTTCACCCTGATCGGTACCACCGATGTGGAATACCACGGTGATCCGGGTGCGGTAAGCATTGCCGCCGATGAAGTGGACTACCTGTGCCGCATGAGCAACCGCTACTTCAACAGCCAGATCAGCCCGGACGATGTGCTCAGCACCTACTCCGGCGTACGCCCGCTGCTGGACGATGAAGCCAGCAATGCCTCCAGCGTGACGCGTGATTATTCGCTGGAACTGGACAGCGCCGGTGCGCCGATGCTGTCGGTGTTTGGCGGCAAGATCACCACCTACCGCAAGCTGGCCGAAGAGGCGGTGGACCGGCTGGCCCCGTTGCTGGGCAATCACCAACCCACCTGGACGGCAGGCGTGCCGCTGCCCGGTGGCGACATGCCGAATGCCGATGCGGCAGCTTTCCTTACCGCCAGCCAGCAGCGCTATCCCTGGCTGCCGACGGCGCTGCTGCAACGCTATGTAAAAACCTATGGCACCTGCCTGAATACCTTGATCGGCAGCGCCCGCAGCCTGGCCGAGCTGGGCGCGGAAATCCTGCCTGGCGTGTACGAAGCCGAACTCAACTATTTGGTGGATCAGGAATGGGCGGCTAGCGCCGACGACATCCTGTGGCGGCGCAGCAAGCTGCGCCTGCATCTGCCGGCCAATGCCAGCGCAGTGCTGGATGCCTGGCTGGCGCAAAACCGCAGCAGGCAAGCCGCGGTACCGCCGCTATCTGAAGCTGCCAGCACCCAGCTGCACTGAATACTGAATCTGGTTTATTGACGTTGTTTGCTGCATCCGGGCTTGCGCCCATCTCCTCCCGTAGGCCCCACCCTTGCCGGTGGGGCATTTTTTTGTGCGCGCACACCCGCAGCTGCAGCCCGTGCCGCTACCATAGCGCCATGCCTCACCAAGACGACCTGCTGCTGGAGCTACGCAGTTACCAGCAGGAAAGCCTGCAACATCAGCATGATTACCATCAGCTGGTGTTGCCCGCGCATGGCTGTCTGGAGCTGGAAGTCGAAGGCCGTGGCGGCGTGGTGCAGGCCGGGCAGCTGGCGGTGATTGCCGCAGGCAACCGCCATGGCTTTGCCGCGCCGGGCGACAATGCCTTCGTGGTGGCCAATGTCCCCTCCGCGCTGGCCCCGCAGCTGGCGGCCTTGCCTGCTTTTTTGTCGCTGGATGCCAGCTTGCTGGCTTATGTGGAATTCCTGCGCGCCGAGTTGTCCCGCCCGGTGGCGGGAGAAAACAGTCGGCGGCAGATGCTGTTGCTGCTCACCCAACTGCTGGCCGAGCGGACCGGCGCAGTAGCCCGGCTGGACCGGCGGGTGGCCGCCGCCCGCGCGGTGCTGGATGCGCGCTTTGCCGAAGACATCAGCCTGGCGCAACTGGCAAGCGCCGCCCACCTGAGCGTGCGCCAGCTGTCCGAGCTGTTTCGCCGCCAACTGGGCATGAGCCCCGGCCAGTACCAGCTGGAGCAGCGCATGCAGCATGGCTGGCTGCTGCTGGAGCAGGGTAGTTTGCCGGTGCAGCAGGTGGCCGAGCACTGCGGCTATGCCAGCCTGTCCGCTTTTAGCGACCGCTTTCGCCGCCATTTCGGCATTGCCCCCAGCCATTTTCGCCATCCGGCCAAATAAGCCCGCCAGCCCGGCAAAGTTGCCGCGTCCCAGTTTGCCTACACTGCGGCTTTGACTGTCTGAAAGTGCTTTCCATGCTTACCCGTTACCAGGCTACCTTGATTGGCAGCCTGTCCATTCTGCTATGGGGCAGCCTTGCGCTGCTGACCCGGCTGACCGCTGGCGTGTTTCCACCGTTCCAGTTGCTGGCCATGACCTTTGCGCTGGCCTTTGGCCTGATGCTGGCCAAATGGCTGCGCGCCGGTCAGTCGCCTATCCGCTTTCTGCGCCAGCCGCCCTTGGCCTGGGCGCTGGGAGTGGGCGGTCTGTTCGGTTATCACTTTTGCTATTTTCTGGCCATGCGGCTGGCCCCGGCGGTGCAGGTGAGCTTGCTGGCCTATCTGTGGCCGCTGCTGATTCTGCTGTTTTCCGCCTTGCTGCCCGGCCATCGCCTGTCACGCTGGCATCTGTTGGGCGGCCTGCTGGCGCTGGGTGGCTGCTGGCTGTTGCTGGGGGGCGGGCAGGGCGGTTTTGCCCGGCAATATCTGCCCGGCTACCTGATGGCGCTGTTGTGCGCGCTGATCTGGTCGCTGTATTCGGTGGCCAGCCGCCTGGTGGCACAGGTGCCGACCGATGCGGTGGGCTGGTTCTGTGCGGTGACTGCCTTGCTAGGCGGCCTGTGTCACCTGTATGGCGAAACCACGGTGTGGAGTGCACCGTGGACGGCCTGGCTGGGCGTGCTGGCCCTGGGGCTGGGCCCGGTGGGGATTGCCTTCTTTACCTGGGATATCGGCATGAAGCAGGGCAATCTGCCGCTGCTGGGCGTGCTGTCCTACGCCGCGCCACTGATCTCCACGCTGCTGCTGCTGGGCGCAGGCTTGGCTACGCCCAGCTGGAGCCTGTTGCTGGCTTGCCTGGCCATTATCGGCGGGGCGGGGTTGGCCGCGCGGGCGGGCTGAGACCGGTTTAGAGCCGCTAACAAAACCTCGTAGAGCACCCGAGTCAAGGCGCGCCGACGAAGACAGTACAGTGAGTACGGCAAGTCGGCGCAACGCAGAATCGGGGGTTTTGTGAGCGGGTCTTAGTGACCCGCCGCCTTCCACGCTTCCAGCGCCTTCAACGTGTTGCTAACGTGCTGGTCGGGCGCCATGGCGTTGTAGCTGTACCAGACTTTGTGGTCTGGCGTGATGACGTAGGAGATGCGGCTGGCGTAGCTGGTGCCAGGAATCATCACCGCGTCGTAGGCTTTCATGATCTTGCGCGAGCCATCAGCCGCCACTGGAAATTTGCTGCGGCATTCGGACACGGAAAAGCGTTGCAGCTTTTCGATGTCATCACCGGATACGCCAATTACCGTGGCCCCCAGTGCCTTGAACTTGTCGGTGGCTTCGGCAAACAGGTGGGCTTCCACCGTGCAGCCGCTGGTAAAGGCCGCCGGGTAGAAGTACAGCACCACCGGGCCGTGTTGCAGGGCTTCGTTTAGCGAGTACTGAAAGCGCTTGCCGCCCAGCGAGGCTTCGGTGCTGAAGTCTGGCGCGGCAGCGCCCTTGGCCAGTTCGGCCTGGGCGGTGGCAGAGAGCAGCAGGGCGGACAGGCCGATGGACAGGGTGCGGCGGGTGAATGTGGACATCTGTGACTCCTCAACATTCGGGCGGGAACTGCTTATGGCAGGCTGGCGTGGCAGAGGTTCGCTCAGCGCTACTGACAAAACCTTGCCGAGAATCCGGGCCAAGGCGGCGCAACGCAGCAGCGGGGGTGTTGTTAGCGGGTCTTAGTCTGCCACAAACAGCTGGGTGCCGGCTTCGGCAATCACCGTCTGCATTTCCGCTGGTACCGGTTTGTCGGTAAACAGTGCATGCACCTGCGACAGATGGCCCAGTTCCACCAGTGCCGGGCGGCCGAACTTGGAGTGGTCTGCTGCCAGCAGCACCTGACGCGATTGCTGGATGATGGCTTCCGAGGTGCGTACTTCACGATAGTCGTAATCGCGTAGCACACCGTCGTTTTCGATGCTGGAAATGCCGATGATGCCGTAATCCACCTTGAACTGGCGGATCAGCTGCACCGTGGCTTCGCCAGTGATGCCACGGTCGCGCTTGCGCAGCACGCCACCCAGCACGATGACTTCGCAATCCGGGTAATCGCACATCATGTCGGCCACGTGCAGGTTGTTGGTGATCACCCGCAAGCCGCGATGGCGGTGCAGCGCCTTGGCCACTTCTTCGGTGGTGGTGCCGATATTGATGAACAAGGAGGCATTGTCGGGAATCTGCTTGGCCAGCAGCGCTGCCAGACGGCGCTTTTCCTCGATGCACAACACCTGACGCGCGTTGTAAGCCACGTTTTCCACGCTGGACAACACGCTGGCCCCGCCGTGATAGCGCTGCAGCAGCTGGTGTTCCGCCATCAGCGCAATGTCGCGGCGTATGGTCTGGTGGGTGACGCCAAAATGGGCGGCCAGCTTTTCCACGGTGACATAGCTTTCGCGATGGACGATGCCCAGCAATTCCTGCTGGCGCTGATTGAGAATGATCATGGTGGCGGGTCGTTGTTCAGTATGCTGCGGTGTTGGAGGCTGCCTGATTCTACATGAGCCGCGCCGTTCGCCAAATGCTGTCGGCTTACGCGGCGGTTTCAATCCAGCCGGTGCAAGCGGCGGCGGAAGGCTTCGGCCATGCTCAGTTGGCGCGCGCCGGGCAGGATGCAAAAGTGCTCCCCGGCGCGTAGCGTGCCGGTTTGCAGCACCGCCAGATAAAAGCCGCAATGTCCGCTTTGTGCCATCAGCTTCACCGCCAGGCGCATGTCCATGTGCGCCTGAAACTTGAAGCAGGGCTGACGCGGCTCGGTAATTAGCAGTCGGCAATCGGCAAATTCCAGCACGTCACCCACATAGGCATCCTGTTCCAGCAGACCGCTGATGGTGAGGTTTTCTCCCAGCATGCCGTGATGCAATGTGCTGCCGGCATGGCGCGAACCATGCTGTTGGCAGGCGTGCTGCCAGAACGGGTAGTGTTCCAGCGGATAAGCGTAAATGGCCTTGGCCAGCCCGCCATGCACCGTGGGGTCGGCCTGTTCGTCGCCCGCCAGTCCCAGCTTGCCCACTGCAATGCTCTCGGGCCGTTGCAGGGTGCTGACCGGCAACTTGTTGATGCCGCTCATGATGCGGCGACCGTCGATCAACATGGGGCTGGCTGCCGCCAGATTGATGGAATGCAGGGTGGCACTGTCTGTCATGTCTGCCTCATGTGGTTTGATTGGCCATGGCACCCACCATCGCCGCCAGCGCCAGGCAGCTGGTGAGGCCGGGGGATTCGATGCCGTACAGGTTGATCAGCCCGGCAACGCCATGTTGTGCCGGCCCCTGGATGACAAAGTCGGCATCCGGCTGGCCCGGCCCTGCCAGCTTGGGGCGCACCCCGGCATAGCCCGGTTGCAGCGCGCCATCCGGCAACTGCGGCCACCAGCGGCGGATGCTGTGATAGAAGGCGTCGGCGCGGGCCGGGTTCAGCTGGTAGTCCACGCTGTTTATCCATTCCACATCCGGGCCGAAGCGCGCTTGCCCGGCCAGATCCAGCGTCAGGTGGCAGCCCAGCCCGCCCGGTTCCGGCAGCGGGTAGATCAGCCGCGAGAACGGTGAACGCCCGCTCAGGCTGAAATACACGCCACGCGCATAGTGGGGTGTCGGGATGGTTTCACGTGGAACACCAACCATGCTGGCTGCGACAGCGGGTGCCCACAGCCCGGCAGCATTGATCACCAGTCTGGCCTGGATGGTGATGCCGGCAATGTCCAGTTCCATGCCATTCGCCACTACCCGGCCTCGGCTGAGCGGGGAATGGCAGGCCAGTTGCGCGCCGTGGGCTTGGGCATCGGCCAGCAGGGCTTGCAGCAAGGCATGGCTGTCGATGATGCCGGTGGATGGGGAGTACAAGGCGGCATGGGCGTTCAGTGCCGGTTCCAGTGCACGGACCCCGGCGGCATCCAGCCATTGCAGATCATCCACGCCATTGGCGGCAGCGCGTTGGGCAATGTCCTGCAAGCGGGGCAGATCGTCGGCGGTGTTGGCCAGCAGCAGCTTGCCGATACGTTGGTGCGGAATGTGCCGCTCGGCACAATAGCGGTACAGCAAGGCACGGCCCTGCACGCACAGCCGCGCCTTCAGGCTGCCCGTGGGGTAGTACAGCCCGGCATGGATGACTTCGCTGTTACGGCTGCTGCAATGCTGGCCAATCTGGCCTTCCGCCTCGCAAATCAGCACCTCGCGCCCGGCCATGGCCAGCTGGCGGGCAATCGCCAAGCCCACCACGCCCGCGCCTATCACCACGCAATCCACCTGCTCCATTACAGCCGCCCAGCCAGTTGTTCTGCTGCCAGCCAGCCCAGCAGGTGAATGTCCTCGGCCAGCTGGGTGGACCAGGGCTGGCCGCAGTTGATACGCAGGCAGTGGCCAAAACGCGGTTCGGCAGAAAAAACCAGACCGGGGGCAAAGCTGATGGAGCGGGAGAGCGCGGCTTCCAGCAGGGCCTGGCTGTCCAGCCCTTCCGGACCTTCCACCCACAGCAACATGCCGCCTTGTGGCCGCCGTACGCGGGTGCCGCGCGGAAAGGCGGCCAGCACCGCGTCGCTCAGTTGTTCCATTTGCTGTTTCAGTTGCTGGCGGATGCGCTGGCTGATACGGGCGTAGTCGCCGCTGGCCAGCATCTCGGACAACACCGCCAGCAGGATGGCCGGGCTGACCAGGCTGCTGCTTTCGCGCAGCCGCTCCAGTGCCGCATGGTGACGTCCGCCGGACAGCCAGCCCAGGCGGAAGGCCGGGGCAAAGCTCTTGGTGAAGGACGAACAGTAAATCACATCGCCGTCGCGGTCCCAGGCCTTGAGTGGGCTGGGGTGCTGGCTGCCGAAATACAGCTCGCCGAAAACATCGTCCTCGATGATGGTAAGGCCGTGGCGGCGTGCCAGTTGCAGCAGGCGTTTTTTGTTGTCGTCCGGCATTAGCGCGCCGGTGGGGTTCTGGAAGTTGGTTACCGTCACCAGGCATTTCACCGGCGCGCCGTGGCGCAGGGCGAATTCCAGCGCTTCCAGCGATAGTCCGGCATCCGGCGTGCAGGGAATCTCCAGCGCCTTTAGCCCTAGCGTCTGCAGCGTTTGCAGCAAGCCGAAGTACACCGGGGTTTCCACCGCCACCACGTCGCCCGGACGGGTGAGGTGGCGCAGCGACAGGCTGATGGCTTCGGTAATGCCCTGGGTGAACAGAATGTGGTCGGCCGGAATGTCCAGCTGCCAGCTGGCCGCCAGTCGGCGTATTTGCTGGTACAGCTGTTGCTGGTCGGCGGTGGGCAGGTAAGCGCCAATCAGCTCCGGCTGGCGGGCCAGCCGCATTTGCATGCGCCGGGATAATTCCTGCGCCGGATACAGGCTGTGGTGCGCCTCGGCCATGTGCAGCTGCTGGCGGATGGAGGAGGCCGACAGGCGGATCAGATTACTCATGCGGCTGTCCACATCCACCAGCGCGGCGGCGGTGGGGCCGGGTGGGGTGGCGTGGTTATCCGCATGGCGCGGCAAGGCGGCAAAGAAGCCGCTGCGTGGACGTGCCACTACACGCTGCTGTTCTTCCAGATGGCGGTAGGCCGCCAGCGCAGTCAGGGTGTTGACGCCGTGTTCGGCTGCCAGCTGGCGGACTGCCGGCAGGCGGCTGCCCGGCGGCCATTCGCCACTGTCCAGTCGGGCTTGTAGCTGGCGGGCGATATGCAGGTAGAGCGGAGTATCGGTCATCGCTGTTCTATATAACAGATTCAGCCCAGTCTACGCTGTTTGTCCGGCGTGTGGGAAGGCAGACGGGCCGACATTGTTTACCCTGTGTGCATTGATGCATCACGGAGTTCATCCATGTCCACGCTTTCCCCGCGAGAGTCTCCTGCCAGCCCTACGCATGCTGATCGTGTGCCGTTCAGCTGGTCCCATTTCTCGCCTTCGGCCGGTCTTGCCGCAGTGCTTGCACTGTTGGTGGGGTATTCCGGCCCCTTTCTTATTATTGTCCACGCCGCCCAGTCCGCCGGGCTGAGCGCCGCACAGCTGGGTTCCTGGGTGTGGGCGGTGTCCATTGCCTCCGGCGTGGCCGGTATCTGGCTGACGCTGCGCTGGCGCGTGCCGGTAATTACCGCCTGGAGCACACCCGGCGCGGCCTTGCTGCTGGCGGCGCTGCCCGGCGTGCCATATGGCGAGGCGGTGGGGGCTTTCCTCGCGGCTGCCGTCATTGTCACCCTGGTGGGGGTGAGCGGTGCCTTCGACAAACTGATGAAAGTTTTCCCGGCCTCGCTGGCTGCCGCCATGCTGGGCGGCATCCTGTTTCACTTTGTTGCCGACGTGGCCGGTGCTGCCAGCCAGCAGGCGCTGCTGGTGGTGCCGATGACAGTGCTGTTTTTTATCGGTCGCAAGCTGTTTCCGCGCTTTGCGCTGCTGGCCGCCATTGGCCTGGGCCTGGCCATCGCTGGCTGGCAGGGCCTGTATGGTACGGCGGGCAACTGGCAGGGTAGTAGCGGCCCCTTGTTCACCATGCCGCAGTGGTCGTGGACGGCCTTCGTCAATCTGGCGCTGCCGCTGGCCTTGCTGGCGCTTACCAGCCAGTTTCTGCCGGGCATGGCGGTGCTGTCGGCTTCCGGTTACCACATCCCGGCGCGCTCGCCGGTGACGGTGTTGGGGCTGGCTTCGGTTATCACCGCCCCGCTGGGCGGGCATGGTGTGACGCTGGCCGCCATCATCGCGGCTATTTGCACCGGGCCGGAAGCGCATCCGGACCCGCAACGCCGCTACATGGCCGGGCTGGTGTGCGGTGCGCTTTATATTGTGCTGGGCATTGCCGGTGGCGCACTGGCAGGCCTGGTGCTGCTGCTGCCCAAGGCGCTGGTGGTGACGGCTGCCGGGCTGGCGTTGTTCGGCACGCTGGCGTCTTCGCTGACAGCCGCGCTGATGGACGAAGGCCACCGCGAAGCCGCCTTGCTTACCTTTGTGGTGGCGGCCTCTGGTGTCACCATCGCCGGGCTGGGTTCACCGCTATGGGCAGTGTTGGCCGGTGGCAGCGTCAGCTGGTTGCTGAAGGCACGCCCCAAAAGCACGCCGGCCATCAAGCCGGTGATGCAGGGAAAAAACTGAAAAATACACCAGCCAAAACAATGGCCGCCTGCATGTGCAAGCGGCCTTTTTTTATTGATAGGACAGCGTAAAGGTGGCTTTGGCAGAAAAGGTACCAGGGGTGACAGTACCGGTGCGCACATAAGACGCAGCAAATGGAAAGGTTTGTATTCCGGTCAGATTGTTATTCAGCACAATCTGGTTGGTGGTACCCGGTTCGGCGGAGTCGGGGCCAAAACTGATGTTATTGCCGTTGTACTGTAATCGAACCCCGATACCTTTGGCTGTGGATGTTGATGAGGGTCGCAAGATGCTCGTGGTTTGGCCGATATTATTATTGTCGGTAAAGGTAATATTCAGGTTGGTCGTGTTTGCGCAATTAACTGTCAAACTGAATGGTACTCTACCATAAACGCTATTTACATTGGGAAATACGTTCGCTGAGATCGTTGGGAGATTAACATTAATTATGCTGCTAGATTGCACGCTGCAAGTGTTGACTTTCATATTAAATGGTGTGGATGACTGATATATATTGGCATATCCTCCCCAAGTGTCATTACTATAAAGCTCTACAAGGAGGAAGTTATTTCTGAAGATTGTTATATTATTAGCATTGCTTATAGTTCCAATTCGGAAAAGTTGTAAATGGATTTTGAATTTTAATGTTAGTTGACTACCGGCTACCATACATGTCTGAAATTTTACCCAGTAAGTAGTTGCTGTGCAGAAGTTGGTAGGCTCTAATCCAACTGCATAGCCAATGCCAGGTACACTGGTCGGATAAATAGCTCTGCCCAGAATTTGGCTTGATTTATTACCCGGGTCATAAATATATCGGTTTGCAATGTCCCATCTTTCGGTGCATGTTATTGACTGCTCGGGAGAAATGATTTCATTGCCAATTTTTCCCTGTAGCGGGATGTTGTTCAGATTAAAATTGAGGTCGGGAATGGTAAAGACATAATCGATTTCATTGCAGCTAGCATGGGCTTGTGCATAAAATAGTGAAAGTAAAATGAATAGAATAAATTTATTTATTTTGCGTAGTAAGTTCATTGGCTATCTCGGGGTAAATTGTAATGCATATGGATCGGCGTGAAGGGTGAGGTAGGAAATTATTCTATTTTTTATATGAGATATCGCCATGATGAAATGCAATTTTTCATATTTTTAGTTAGATTATTCTTAATATCGGGTTGGTTGATCTATGCCGCATTACCTTGTACAGTGCGCATGAGTGCATAAATTTTCATTTTTGAGCAATTTTTAGCCATAAAATGCCAATCATCTGATCCAGATGCGTGATTGGTGGGAAAATAGGAGTGATCGTGACGTTTTCTGCTGCCACCTATCAGCAGCGCCGTAGCGCGCTGCAGCAGTCCATGCCGGACAGCCTGTTGTTGTTTGTCGGCAATGTGGATTCACCGATGAACTACCACGACAACATCTTTCCCTTTGTGCAGGATTCCAGCTTCCGCTACTTCTTTGGCCAGAATCAGCCGGGCATGGCGGCGCTGATGGACACCGCTGCAGGCACCACCACCCTGTTCGGCAATGAGCCGGAGGTGGCGGACATTGTGTGGACCGGCCCGCTGCCTACGCTGGCCGAGCGCGCCGCATCTGCCGGCATCAGCCACAGCCAGCCTTATGCCGCGCTGGAGCAAGCGCTGGCCGCCGCTCGTGCTGCCGGGCGCGCTGTCCATTACCTGGCGCCGTATCGTGGCGAGACCAAACTGGAGCTGGGCCGCCTGCTGAATGTGCATCCAGCTGAAGTGGCTGCCGGGTTTTCGGCTGCGCTGACCCGCGCCGTGGTGGCGCTGCGTGAAATCAAGAGCGCTGAAGAAGTGGCCGAGATGGAAGCTGCGCTGGCCGTGACCGGAGCCATGCACGTGGCGGCGATGCAGGCTTCGCGCCCCGGTGTGGTGGAGCATCAGGTGGTGGGCATCATGGAAGGCATCATGCGCCGTCACGACTGGCAGCTGGCTTACCCGTCCATTTTCTCGCGTCGCGGCGAGGTGCTGCACAACCATGCCCACGACAATGTGCTGCAAAAGGGCGATCTGGTATTGAACGACACCGGCTGTACCTCGGGTGGCGGCTATGCCAGCGATATCACCCGTACCTTCCCGGTGGGCGGACGTTTCAACCAGCAACAGCGCGAGTTGTACAACATCGTGCTGGACATGCAGCTGCAGGCCATTGCCGCCATCAAGCCCGGTATACGCTATCTGGACGTGCACAAGCTGGCAGCGCAGGTGATGGTGCAGGGCATGAGCGAGCTGGGCTTCTTCCACGGACCGGTGGAGGAGATTGTCGAATCCGGTGCCTATGCCATCGCCTTCCCGCATGGCTTGGGGCATCAGATCGGCATGGATGTGCACGATATGGAAGGCCTGGGCGAGGAGCTGGTGGGTTATGACGACACCGTGCAGCGCAGCCCGCTGTTTGGCCTGGGCTATCTGCGGCTGGGCAAGGCGCTGAAGGCGGGCATGGTGCTGACGGTGGAACCGGGCATTTACTTCATTCCGGCACTGATTGCCGCCTGGCAGGCCGAAGGCCGTCACAGCCAGTACATCAACTACGCGCGCTTTGCCGACATGACCGCTTTTGGCGGCATCCGCATCGAGGACAATGTGCTGGTGACCGACAGCGGCAGCCGTGTGCTGGGCGAACCCATCCCGAAAACCGTGGACGAGCTGGAAGCCATCATGCAGATGTAAGCCTGGCTTTTGCTTGTGTCGGCTGAGCAAACCGCCCTTCGGGGCGGTTTTTGTTTTCCAGCGTCTGCTTGTCGCATGGTGAACAGCATGTTGTGCCTGGCGGGCCCGGCGTGTAGCGCCGCAACACAAATTTGCAGCTTGGGCCTTCAGGATGACCTTGTATCTGGAAAATCCTGCCTAGAATGAAATCTGGACCGGCGTGGGGGAGACAGCGCCGGTTCAGCCTGTCCGCGACGTGTCAGCCAGCCTGCCGCGCCACGGTGACCAGGCCTTGCAGCCTAGCCAGACAACAACATCAATCCAGCTGGAGAGTCACATGGAAACTTCATTTCAAGCGCTGCCATCCATGGCCATGCCCAAACATACCGACCTGGTGCATCTGGATCAGCGTCCACTGCGTCCCATCAATCTGAAAAGCCCGGCACTGGAGGTGATGACCGATCTGCGCATCATCGATCCGGTGAGCATTGGCGAGGATGAAATCCTGCGGCATGCGCATAATCTGATGATTAGCCGTGGCATCCGCCTGTTGTTTGTTCAGGACGAAGACAGCCGTCTGGTGGGCTTGATCACCGCATCCGACATTCTGGGCGAGCGCCCGGTGCAGTGCATGCTGGAGCATGGCAAGCGCCATGGCGAAGTGCTGGTGCGCGATGTGATGACGCCGCGCAACGAGCTGGAAATGCTGTCGCTGGCCGATGTGCAGCACGCCACCGTCGGCCACATGGTGGCCACGCTGAAGCAGCAGGGGCGGCAACATGCGCTGGTGGCCGAGCTGGATCTGAACACCGGTCATTACCAGCTGTGTGGCATGTTTTCCACCTCGCACATGGCGCGGCGGCTGGGCATGCCGCTCAATTTCATGCGCGTGCCGCAGGCGCTGTCGGAAATCCAGCACGCCTTGCTGCACGAAGGCTGACTATCCGGCGGGCCGGGCTTATCTGCCTTAGCCCGCCGCGTCTGGCGGCACGGCCGTGCTGTATTTGGTGGTTTCCATCACCACCAGTGATTCAAACTCGCGCACATTGTCATTGCTCATGATGTGCTCGCGGCAGAAGCGCTCGTAATCTCCCATGTCGCGCACCAACACCACCAGCACAAAGTCCGGCCGCCCGGTGACGTGGTAGCACTCCACCACTTCTGGCGCGGCGCGGATGGCCTGCTTGAAGGCATCCACCAGCGCAATGCGCTCGCGCTCCAGAATCACGTTCACCACCAGCCGTAGTGGCCGTCCCAGCACGGCGGGGTCTACCAGCGCCACTTCACGGCGGATGATGCCTTCGCTGCGCAGCCGCTTGAGCCGTCGCGTGACGGCGGTGGGCGACAGGCTGACGGCTTCGGCCAGTTCATCGTGGGTGCGGCGCGCATCTTCCTGCAGCAGGGCCAGCAGCTTGCGGTCGTAGCTATCCAGCTGTATCTCATTCGCCATATCAGTAATCCTGCATTGCCAGTTCAAAAACATCAGTTTGCGTGCATTCTGGCGCAGCAAAACGCAGCAGGGCAAGTGTTGTGCCTGCCTACACTGGCTGCATCCATCGGAGATGCATGCATGTCAGCGACCAGCACCACCCTCAATCCTTTCCTGTCCCACAAGGCCACGCAGTCACGCTGGCTGCCGCTGGTGTTGTTTGCCGGGCTAGTTACTTTGTGGGCCTACAACTACGTGGTGATGAAGCAGACCTTGCAGGCCACCACGCCGATTACCCATCTGATTTTGCGTACCACCTTGGGCAGCCTGACGCTGTTTGGCGTGTTGCTGGCACGTGGCCGTGCCATCCGGCCCCAGCGCCTGCTGCAGGCTACACAAGTGGGCTTGAGCACCACCTGTCTGTACAGCCTGTCCATTACCCTGGCGCTGGTGGCCGGAGCGGCGGGGCGGACCTCGGTACTGGTGTTCACCATGCCGTTTTGGGTGGCCTTACTGTCGCGCTGGCTGCTGGCCGAGCCGTTTGGCCATCGTACCCGGCAGGCGCTGCTTGCCGGTTTTGTCGGGCTGATGCTGATTGTGGCGCCCTGGCAGCTGCATGGCGGGGTATTGCCGATGCTGCTGGCGGTGCTGGCTGGTTTTTTCTGGGCGCTGGGTTCGGTGCTGAGCAAGCGGGCAACGCGCTGTGGCCAGCTCGACAGCCTGAATTTTTCGGCCTGGCAGGCGCTGATCGGCCTGTTGCCGATTCTTGCCTTGTGGCCGTGGGCGGATTTTGCCCATATCCACTGGTCCGGCGCTTTTGTGCTGGGCATGTTGTATGCGGGAATCCTGTCCAGCGCGGCTGGCTGGCTGGCCTGGCTGTGGTTGCTCAAGCGTTTGCCTGCCAGCACGCTCAGCTTTAATGCCTTGGTGATACCGCTGCTGGCGGTGGCCATGGCGGCGCTGCAGCTGGGGGAGTGGCCTTTGGCGCGCGAGCTGGCCGGCATGCTGCTGGTGGGGGTGGGGATTGTGCTGATTGCCCGGCGCTGAGCTGGGCTGGCGAAATAAAAAGGCCGCTGTGAAGCGGCCTTTTGCATGGGGACTGGCGTGTTGTCATACCACCAGCGAAATCAGCGTGCCCACAGTCACTGCGGCTGCCGCCCAGCGTCCTGCGGTGAAGTAACTGTTGTCAGACTGGGTCGGTGCCGGGGCGGGGTCGGCAGACGGGTCGGGCAGGTTCAGCACGCCATAGGTAAAGGACTTCACCGCAGAGGGAGAGCTGTCGTCCGCGCTGGTGGAATTACTGTCTGTTCCGGCATCCCCGGCCTTGCCCTGGCTTTGCAGTTTCACAATGGTGGAGGGCGACGCGTGGCTGGCCGTCTTGCCGTCCTTGTCCAGTGTGGTGCTGTCTTTGCTGCCTTTGGCGGCTGCCTTGCCGGTGCTGGCTAGCGTGCTGGTGCTGTTATTGCTCGCCACGTTTGTTTTGCTGATATCCATCACGGTCTCGCTGCATACAAATGATGATCGGATGCTTCATTATCGGCATGTGGCCGCCGTGACATGAGGGGATGAGATGTAAAGATGAGGTAAAGAAAAGTTAAGCACAGACAGCCCGGTTTCAGTCCAGCTGCTGCACGCTGTCTCCAGTCGCAGCCTGGCAATCATCCGCCATGTCATCCCAGCCGTGATGGGTGACCAGGGTTTTGCCACGCAGGCAAACCTGAATGCGTTCAGCCCCTTCAGCCTGCTGGCGCACAAAACCTTCCATTGCCGAGGGCAGGCTCACCTGATAGCGGTTTGCTGCCAGTTCGCTGTCCGGATGGTCGCCATTGTGCACCAGCGGCACCACATTGGCCGCCCACACCATGTAGCGGTGCTTCACATCGACAATATCCGGGCGGTAGCCCTGTTGTTGCAGCCAGTCCTGTGCCTGCTTGCGGCCATCGCCTTCACGTGGCAATTGCCCCCAGGCATGGGCCAGCAGTTCCACCAGCCACTGGTTGCAGTTTTGGTAACGGGTGGAAAAGGGATAGGCGTTGGCGCTGTAATCCGCCCCCAGCAGTTGCAGCGCCAGCTTGTTGTCCAGCGCGGCCTGTACCAGTTGTTCTTCCTGCTTTTCTGGCAACAGCAGGATGGACAGGTAGACATTGCTGCCTTGCGGCTGGTCGATCAGAAAACCCGGCAGGCCCTGGTCGTACAAATGCGGGCGCTGTTCGTCGCAGGCGTAGTAGAGCTGGCGTACCGACCATGGCGAGTTGGGATTGTTGCGCAGGCTGATGCCGGCATGGGACAGGCGGATATGAAAGCGCTCCAGGTCCAGCCCGGAGCGGGAGATGATAGCCGCCTGATGGCCGGATCCATCCAGTAGCTGGCGTACCTGCTGGCTGAACAGCAGCAGGTCGCTCTTGCGTGCCACGCTTTGCTGCGACGACTGTTCGCAGAACATCAAGGAAGACGCAGCCGCAACGTTGGCCAGTGTGGCCGACAAGGCCAGCAGCCCGGCCATCAATACGGGCTTCAGGCCCCAGCCAGCTTGCATGCGGGGGAAAATCAGGACACCACCTTGGGTTGTACTTCGGATTTCCACGCCTGATCCAGCAGCAGGGCAAACGGCTGCTGCTTGTCGGCACGGGCAAAGGCCAGGCCATACGCCTGTTTTTGCGCATGCACGATCTGGCCTACTTCCACGCCGCTGTGCTTAACATCTGCCTGGGCCACAAACAGATTGAACGGCTCGGTATTGTTGGTGGCGGCTACCGGCACCAGGGTGAGTTGGGTTTTGCCCGGTTGGTCGGCCTGGGCCACGGCAACCACTTTGTAATCACCCTCGGCGATATTGCCGATGGCCTTGGAGGAGTTTTGCAAGGAGGTGGAAATGCTGCCCACCGTAGCGCTTACGCTGTCGGATACCGACAGCAGGGAAACGGCAGCATGGGCCTGGCCGCACAGCAGGCCCAGCATTAGAAAGCAGGAAGAGGCAACGGTTTTCTTCAGTGTGATCATGGTATCGGCTTTATCCATCCAGAACGGAATCTTGCGAGTGAAAGGTCATTGCCGCATCGGCCCTGTGCGGGCAATCGACCTGCCGACAAACGGCAGTGGCAAGATAGTGTCTGCGCCTGCGGCCATCACATTGCGGTTTCGGGCTGCGTACGCACGAGTATTTTTCCGGCTGTTGTATCAGATAGACAAGTGGTTTTACAAAATTTGATGCAGCAACAAGGGCACAGGACAGCGGGCCAGGTGGCTTGCCGTGCAGCCGCCAAGGCGGCAAGATCAGACGGCTAACCGCAGATGAAATACGCTAGGCAGCGCTTGTCTGTCCGGCAATGGCTAATGCAAGGATGAACCATGAACCGGTCTGTCAGCCCCGCCCCAGCGCCATTACCCGGCCACGACGGCCCATCCAGCCGCCCCGTGTCGCTGCATGCCATCGTGGCCACGGTAAATGTGCTGGCCGAGCAAGGCATTGCCGCAGCGGACCTGCTCGCTGGCAGCGGCATTCCACCTGAGCGCCTGCTGGAACCCGCCCGGCTGATCAACCACCATCAGGAACTCACCGTCTTCGACAATGCCCGCTGCCTGTCGCAGGACGATGCCCTTGGCCTGCGACTGGGCCATGCCATGCATACCTCCAACTACGGCATTCTGGGTTACACCATGCTGGTGAGCCCCACCTTGCGGGTGGCGCTGGAAACGGCCATCCGTTTTCCCTTGCTGCTGGCCAGCTATTTCACCCTGCGGCTGGAAGAGCGGGGCAAGGATGCCTGCCTGCTGGCCGAGGGCTACCGCTATCGCGAGGATTTGCTCAGCTTTAATGCCGAAATGTGCCTGTCCTCGATGTGGACCATTGCCCGTGACTGCATGGGCGTGCGCTGGTCACCCAGGGCGGTGCACATGTGTTTTGCCCCGCCCGCGCATGCCGGGCTTTATCCGGCCATTTTTGGTCAGGCGGGCAGCTTTGACATGGCGGAAAACGCACTGCTGTTTCCGGCCAAATGGCTGGACCGGCCCCAGCCGCTGGCCGATGCGGTCAGCTTTCACATGGCGCTGGAGCAATGCCAGCGCCAGCAGCAGCAATGGGCCAGCAGCCATGGTTCGGCGCTGGTGGCGCGCGTGTTGCGCCTGATCCAGTCCGATCCGGTGCGTTTTGCCCGGCTGGATGAACTGACCGCCACCCTGCACATGTCGGAACGTACGCTCAGACGCAAGCTGGCCGCACTGGGAACCTCCTTCCAGGCCTTGCTGGATCAGGCCCGGCACCAGCAGTCCCTGCATCTGTTACAGGAAACCAGCCTGTCCATCGGCATGATTGCCGAGCGGCTGGGCTTTGCCGAATCGGCCAGCTTCCGCCATGCCTTTTCCCGCTGGACGGGCAAGCGACCCTCCGATTTGCGTCGCTGAGGCCCGCTGACACTTCCCCGTCTGGTGCGGTTTCACCGCAGGCGCTTGCCCTTCTACCAGTAGACAAATGCAGTGCCCGGCTGGGTTGGGACACTGCCTACGGCGGCTTTCTGCGATTGCATTTTTGGCCGTAATTATCTCTTAGTTGACCGCTATGTATCTTTCCGCTGCCGGGCTTGTTGGCAGAATAAATAAAAAAAGACGGACCACTCCGAGCAGTTGACCAGATCTGTTGCGCACCCTGGCCAGGGTAGTGCCATACCGCAGCCACGGTATGGTTCAGGCAGGTCGGATCTCTTGCTCGCAATGCCAGCCCGAGCGGCAGCCCCATGCTGTCAACGCCCGTGGCGGTGCCATGTCCGATCATACAAAACGGAGGAGAAACCACATGAGCAAGATCATTGTTGCCGCCAAGCCAATGGCGGTTGACCCGGCTTCGTGCCAGCACCGCTGGCAGTTGGCCACATCCCTGATCCATCAAACGGCAGGGCCGGGCACGCAGACCATCCTGCAGCGCTTGCCTGTGCGTGCGGCTGCCTGCCCGGCGGCCTTCGCCCGCTGCTGACGCCGGACGGCCATATCCACACGCCGCGCTGCGGCGGATTCCATTCCCTTGCACGTCGTGCCACTGCTCTGCTGACGGCAGACCGGGCTGGCACGCTCATTTCACTGGTTTCCACAGGAGGACTGCCATGACCGGCAATCGTGTGGCAA
This sequence comes from Aquitalea sp. FG25, assembly GCF_057809375.1. NCBI lineage: Bacteria > Pseudomonadati > Pseudomonadota > Betaproteobacteria > Neisseriales > Chromobacteriaceae > Aquitalea > Aquitalea sp. FG25. The sequence continues at coordinate 57,392 of NZ_JBMDJV010000005.1, read as the reverse complement.
TTGAGATCGACCATGTCTGCAAGCGTTTTGGCCATGATGAACAGGCGGTGCTGGCGCTGGACCGCATTGCCTTACGCATCCGCGAAAACGAATTCTTCACCCTGCTGGGGCCGTCCGGCTGTGGCAAGACCACGCTGCTGCGCATGATTGCCGGTTTCGAGGATGTCAGCGGCGGTGACATCCGCCTGTATGGCGAATCGCTGTCCGGCAAGCTGCCCTTCCAGCGCCCGGTGAATACCGTGTTTCAGAGCTATGCCTTGTTTCCCCACCTCACCGTGGAAGAAAACGTGGCTTTCGGGCTGGAAATGCGCGGCTTCAAAGCGGTGGACATCAAGCCCATCGTGGCGGAAAAACTGGCGCTGGTGAAGCTGGACGGCTTTGCCCGCCGCCGTCCGCATCAGCTCTCTGGCGGTCAGCAACAACGGGTGGCACTGGCCCGCGCGCTGGCACCGTCACCCAAGGTATTGCTGCTGGATGAATCCTTGTCGGCACTGGATTTGAAGCTGCGCAAGGAAATGCAGGTGGAACTCAAGCGCTTGCAGCGTGAAACCGGCATCACCTTTGTGTTTGTCACCCACGATCAGGAAGAAGCGCTCACCATGTCCGACCGCATTGCGGTGATGTCGGCGGGCAAGCTGCAACAGGTTGGCAGCCCGGCTGATATCTACGATCGGCCAGCCAACCGCTTTGTGGCGGATTTCATTGGCGAAACCTCCTTCCTGCAAGGCCGGGTGGCTGATGGCCTGCTGCATTTTGGCGATGCTGGCAGCTTGCCCGGCGCGGTGCTGGACCAAAGCCATGACGGCGATGCCGCCTTGGCCGTGCGCCCCGAGCGCCTGCAACTGGCCCCGCACGGCAGCGGGCTCAATGGCGTGGTGTCCGAGGTGGTGTATCGCGGCGTGGACACCGTTTATACCGTCAAGCTGGCCGATGGTCAGCCCTGCCGTGTGCGCAGCAGTAATAGCGGCGGCGCGGCGCGGCTGGCGCAGGAGGGGGACGCCGTGGCGGTAACCGCCTTGCCCGGCGCCTTCCATCGTCTGCAGGAGGCCGACCATGTCGCTTGATCCGCAGCGGCGCTTACGCCGCAAGCTGCTGCTGGCCCCCACCACCCTCACCCTGCTGCTGTTCATGGTGCTGCCCATGCTGCTGATGGCGTGGATGTCGGTACTGGCCCCGGACACCTACGGCGGCGTGCGCTGGAAAGAATGGAGCCTGGACGCCTATGTTCAGTTTCTGTACGAGCGCGATCTGGACGATAGCCTGACGCTGAACAGCGATTACCTGCAAATCTTTGGCCGCTCGTTCTTGCTGGCCGGCTTTGCCACGGTGGTGACGCTGCTGATCGGCTTTCCCACCGCGCTGTATATCGCGCTGAAAGAGGAAAAAACCCGCCAGCGGTTGATCCTGCTGATTTCCATCCCGTTCTGGACCAACCTCCTGGTGCGGACCTACGCCTGGATGCTGTTGCTGCGCAATGGCGGGCTGATCGACAGCAGCCTGTCGGCGCTGGGGCTAAGCCAGGGTGCGCTGGATGTGCTGTACACCCCCACGGCGGTGGCCATCGGCTTTGTCTATTCCTTCCTGCCCTTCATGGTGCTGCCCATTTACACCAGTCTGGAAAAAATGGACTGGCGGCTGGTGGAAGCAGCCTTCGATCTGGGCGCCAACCGCTGGCAGGTGCTGCGGCGGGTGATTCTGCCACTGGCCATGCCCGGCATGGTGGCGGGCTGTCTGCTGGTGTTCATTCCGGCCATCGGCTCCTATTACATCCCCGAGCTATTGGGCGGCGGCAAAAGCCTGATGATCGGCAACCTGATCCAGAACCAGTTTGGTACCGCACGTAACTGGCCGTTTGGGGCCGCCTTGTCCTTCATGTTGCTGGCGCTCGTGTTGCTGGTGATGTGGGTTTACACCAAGCGCTTCCAGCGCCCGCCGGGAGAGTGACATGCAAGCCTCCAATACCTTGTGGCGCTTTCGCGGCGTCACCCCCGCCGCCATGCTGGCCTTTGTCTACCTTTACCTGCCCATCGTGGTGTTGGTGGTGTTGTCCTTCAATGCCAACCGCATTGCCACGCTGTGGACCGGTTTTTCCTTCGACTGGTATCTGAAGGTGATGGACAACGACAACATCCTGCGGGCCACCAAGAACTCGCTGATCATCGCCTGCGGGGCCACCGTACTGGCCACCAGCTTTGCCACCATGGCGGCGCTGGCCATGGCGGGCAAGCGCTTTCGTGGCCAGGCCTTCATCAATGCCATGCTGGGCCTGCCGCTGTTGGTGCCGGAAATCGTCACCGCCGTGGCGTCCTTGCTGTTCTTTCTGGCGCTGGGGCTGGACCTGGGGCTGATGACGGTGCTGATTGCCCACACCGTGTTCTGCATTCCCTTTGCCTACCTGCCCATCCGCGCCCGGCTGGAGGGGCTGGACCCACGGCTGGCCGAAGCGGCGGCGGACTTGTACGCCGGGCCGTTTGCCACCTTCCGGCGGGTGACGCTGCCCTTGATCCTGCCCGGCGTGCTGTCCGGAGCCATGCTGGCCTTCATCGTGTCGCTGGACGATTTTGTCATCACCTTTTTTGTGGCCGGTGCCGGTGCCACCACGCTGCCGGTTTATATCTTTGGCCTGATCCGCATGGGCATCTCCCCGGAAGTGAATGCGGTATCGGCGCTGATGCTGTTGGTGTCCATTGTTTTTGTCGAGCTGTCCTACTGGATGGGCCAGCGCAAGTCCTGAACCGGGTCGGCGGCGGTGCTGCCCCTCATGTTTCGCTTGTTGCACAACATACGAAGGAGAAATGCCATGAAAGTCTGCAAACTGCATTCGCTGGCCCTGGCTGCGGGCCTGCTGGTATCGGCATCGGCCATGGCCGCTGGCGAATTGAACCTGTACAACTGGTCCGACTACATCCCGCAGGACTTGCTCAAGCGCTTCGAGAAAGAAACCGGCATCAAGGTAAACCTGGATGTGTTTGATTCCAACGAATCCCTGCTGGCCAAACTGAAGGCCGGGGCCAAGGGCTATGACGTGGTGGTGCCGTCCGACTACATGGTGAAGATCATGCGCGACGAAGGCCTGCTGGAAAAAATCGACGTCAGCAAAATGCCCAATTTCAAGCTGGTGCAGGCACCGCTCAACAAGCCGGATTTCGACCCGCAGCGCGAATACTCCGCGCCATACATGTGGGGGGTAACCGGCTTCACCTATGACGCCAGCCGGGTGCCGGGTGGCAAGCTGGACAATAGCTGGAAGAGCTTCTTCACCCCGCCGGCCGCGCTCAAGGGTAAGGTGGTGGCGCTCAATGACGTGGCCGAGCTGTACAAGGCCGCCGCCATCTACCTGAAAGTGGACCAGTGCACCGAAGACCCGAAGCAGGCCAAGCGCATCCAGGACCTGCTGGAAGCGCAAAAGCCCATGCTGGCCATGTATAACTCCGACGGCACCATCGAGCGCATGCAGGCGCAGGAAGTCATCATGCACCAGCAATGGAATGGTGCCGCCTACCGTACTCGCCAAAAGCTGAAGTCCGCCGTGTTTGTGTATCCGAAAGAAGGCATACCCTTCTGGAACGACAACCTGGTCATCCCCAAGGGCGCCAAGAACCGCGATAACGCGCTCAAGTTCATCAACTGGATGATGGAGCCAAAGAATATCGCCGAGGCCTCCAACTTCACCGGCTACAACAACGCCATCAAGGGTAGCTCTGCCTATTTTGTCGCCGACCTCAAGGCCGACCCGGCCATCAACCCCACCGCCGCCATGCGCGCGCTGTTTGTGCCCAACAAAAACTGTTCGGCCAAGGCCAATGCCCTGCGCGACCGGGTGTGGACCAAGCTGAAGAAATAAGCTTCGCCGACTAAGAACCAGGTTCTACGGTCGGCTTTCCCTTGCAAACACAACACAATGCCGCTGGCTCACTACCAGCGGCAAGGAGACCTGCATGCTGACGATTTACAGTGACGACCACCACCTGCACCACGGCAATGCCGAGCTGATCGACGGCACCCTCAAGCCCTGCTTCGAAATGCCCAGCCGTGCCGACATGGTATTGCAGCGGGTGCGTCAAACCGGGCTGGGCGACATCATCGCCCCCACCGAACACGGGCTGGAGCCGCTGTTGCGCGTGCATGACGCCGGTTATGTGCGCTTTCTGGAGCAAGCCTGGACGCTGTGGCAGGCCGAAGGCCGCAACCACGACGCGCTGCCGCTGGTGTGGCCGGTACGCGGCCTGCGTACCGACCGCATCCCGCAGGATATTGACGGCCTGATGGGCTATTACTCTTTTGATGCCGGGGTGCCGATCACCGCCGGTACCTGGCAGGCCATCCGTTCCTCGGCCAATGTCGCGCTGACCGGCCTGGACGTTATGCAAGCGACCGGACGCAGCACCTTTGCCCTGTGCCGCCCGCCCGGCCACCATGCCGCCGCCGACTACATGGGCGGCTACTGCTATCTCAACAACGCCGCCATCGCCGCCCAGGCCATGCTGGACAAGGGGGCCAAACGGGTGGCCATTCTGGATGTGGACTACCACCACGGCAACGGCACCCAGAGCATTTTCTATCAGCGCAGCGATGTGCAGTTTCTATCGCTGCATGGCGACCCGACGGTGGAATACCCCTTCTTCCTCGGCCATGCCGACGAGCCGGGCGAGGGCGCGGGCCTGGGCTTCAATCACAACTACCCGCTGGCCCATGGCACGGACTGGTCGCACTACGGCCCGGCCCTGGCCGATGCCTGCAGCAAGATTGCCGCCTACGCGCCGGACGCGCTGGTGGTGTCGCTGGGGGTGGATACCTTCGAGCACGACCCGATCTCCCGTTTCAAATTGAAAAATGCCGACTACCTGCGCATGGGCGAAACCATTGCCGGGCTGGGCCTACCCACGCTGTTTGTGATGGAAGGTGGCTATGCGGTGGAGGATATTGGAGTGAATGCGGTGAATGTGTTGTCCGGCTTTGAAAGCGTGGCGTAGTAAGACCCGCTAGCAAAACCCCCGCTCCAGCGTTGCGCCGCCTTGCCGTACGCCATGTACTGTCTGCGGCGGCGCGCCTTGGCTCGGGTTCTCTACGAGGTTTTGTTAGCGGTTCTAAATAAAAAGGCCGCGCTGCGGCCTTGTTTTATCTCCTTCCTCTCCAAACAGATGACCGCGTGGCTAATTGCTTGTATCTGTCAGACCTGCCAGTTACGGCGATGCTGGAAATCAATCTATGGTTGTAACCTTCCATTCAACCACGTTGGATTTCGCATCCAAAGACACGCACTCGGTAATTATTGCGACCAAATTAAGCACATGGGTAGCATGTGCAAATTATTATTTAATATAGTCAGGGAGAATATTGAGAGGGAATTAACGGTGGCTGTTATCGTTGGCTGTACTGCTGAAGAATAAATATCGTGATGGATTTAATACTAATCAGCGTATGGTCCAATGCATTTGATAGTAGGTAAGGTAAATTTAATTTGCGATATGGAGTTTATGGCAATGAAGAAGTATGCAGCCATACGTGGGGATAGAACAAGTAGTGGGGCAAAATTGCTTGGTGAAGGAGTATCAACAATTGAGGATGTGGATGGAGGAATGATGCCTTATTGTCTTGAAAATGAGGCATTCACTTGCCCTAAGTGCAACACTATTGGGCATTTGGTGAGTAGTGGTGGATTGGGTTGGCCTGATAATGGCAGGAGAATAATTTTAGATGGCGACATTGCCGCCTGTGCGTGCAACCCAAAGCCACGAGTCATTGCGAGTCGACAGTATTTATCTTTTGTTGAGGTGAGTGATTTTACTCCAAAAATAACAGGAATAAGTAGTAGTAATTTTTCGGTAGTTGAGGGGGAATTATTTAATGATAAATATGTAATCAAGGATGAATATGGTGTTCCTATGGCAGGTGTAGAATATGCCCTATCTATTAATAATGGGGAGCCTGAATATGGAATAACCGATATACAAGGTCACACGCATCTACTTGCATCAATTGCAGAACAACATACTGTTGATATTTATCTGGAGAGCTAAGCATGAATCAACAGATTAAATCCCCAAGCACGGGTAAGACACTCATCAAGGTAGCAAGCAAACAATTAACCCCAACATCTGATAGCAGTGTCAAAGCCGTAACGGTTCCACGAGAGACGATTGAAGTTATTATCAGTGACTCCAGAATGGTCAGCCAAGGCTCACAATGGGGACATGCTGCAATTGTCATTGACGGTAAAGTATATAGCCGTGGGCATGAGGAATATGTCACCATGAGTAAAGACGTGTATCTTTACGGTGGTGAATATGACCGTGCTCTAAAAAAAGGTGAAAAAATGAAGGGGCAAGGTTTTCGAGACAATATAGGACTGTGGCTATGGGTTTCGCCACGAGAAAAGCTGATTGTAAAAAATGAGCTAGAAAGGCGTGTGAAGTTTGATCGAGATAGAATTATTAAGCAGGGAAACATTAATCCATCCAGCTACAGCGTGTTCAATGACTCATGTTCTTCAAACGTGGCAGATGCCTTGGAACTTGTTGGAATACTTGCACATGATCCACGATGGTTGCCATTTCCAGTAACCCCAGGTGAGCTATTAGCAGTCTTGGGTAAGTCAAATAGACTTGTTAAAAAAACACCCTATCAAAAAACAGGTAACTGAAATTGAAATTCGCATTATTCTTACTGCTCGGATTGATAGTTGGTGCAGTCTCAACCGCCGCCTATTTTACTGAGCCAGTTTTTTGGCACAAAAATATAAAGCTGATCAAACATATTGAGAAAAATGACAGTAGGATTGTCTTTGAAACTTCAGCGCTGAATAAGGAGAAATTTAAGATAAAAAAGAATGAGTCTTGCTTTCTAATTGACGATGGGGAATTTAGCTTTTTTAAAGCCGACCCCAAAGACTATACAATATTAAAGGCGCTCATCATTTGTCCTGACCATGGGGCTGGATGGATAGATTAAGTATCCGACCTTTGAATACACTCATGAGCTGTTATTTTTATTGACAGAGCTGCCTGTTGTTGGCTGCTCATTAAGTCTAATTAAATTTGTAGTAAAGTGCTGTGGCAGATTGTAGTCTCTATATGAGTGGTGCCGATATATGCGTATTGTTGGAAAAGTCTAGTGCCTTCTTCAGATAAATCTCTACCTCAGGATAAAGCAAGATCATGAAGTTACTTACATTGCTCATCGGCATGACTCTTGGCGCTGGCGCTGTCTTCATATACCACCTAGTTGCTAGGCCAATATTTTGGCAGAACCCGGTTGACGTGATTGAAGTACATTTTGAGTCCGCAGTCATTACTGCATTTAAAACGGAACAGGGGAAGGAAGCTGCATTTTTAATCCATAAGGGAGCACGTTGCTATCGAATGAATGATGAGTCCAGTTCATTTGCTAGGATTGATCCGAAAGATTATATGATACTAAACAAATTTGTCATCTGCCCTGGCTTGGGTGCTGGGTGGGTATCCGGTCTCTGAATCTGTTTATGAAACGGCTAGTTTTATTGATAGGGCTACTAATCGTTGGCTGCTCACCGTGTCCGGTTAAAGTTGTTGCTTCAAAAAGAATCAATGTCTATCAACGACCTGTTGATGGAACGAGTGATTTAGCCTTCAATGTAAAGACTGGAGATATTTGTTTATCGTCGATGAATAACAGAATAAGGTTTTATTTATTCAAAAAAATGAAATGTAAAGGGTGTATTGCTTGAAATACGGGTTGGGCAGGTTTCCGTTTCGAGTATGGGTGGTGGTAGATGGAGTAAAGGGAGGGTTTGTGAAGTTGAGTATTGGGTTCTATTTTACATTCCTTCTCATTATTTCCCCATATTGCTTTTCTGCAAAAAATCCATATGCATCAGTAGAGTACTCAAGTAAGGCATATTTTGGAAATTTGAGTCATGAAGAAATATATAAGTTATGCATAAAGCCAGAGTTAGGTGGTACCGAACTTATTAAAGGATGTACGAAATTGAAATGGGAGCGCATTGATAAAAAGCTAAAATTAATTTACCGTAACGCCGTAAATAAGAAAATTAAAAATGATCATATTAATAATACGAAAATTGCATATGCAATGAAGGCTGAGAAAAATAAATGGGAGAAATATCGTCAACATCATTGTGATATGGTTTATTTTTCTCTCGGTGGTGATGATCCATCCCAAGGAGGAGGGACGGGCGTTCCTGCAGAGTACATGAGTTGTATGATAGAAATGGCAAAAAATAGAATAAAAAAACTGCAATATCATTAATAAGTTATTGGTGATATAGCTGTCGCTGTCGGGAAGGCCGCAAAAATGGAACAAAGCAGACCGAACAACAAACACTTATCCGGCCCGCCTCATTATCTTGTCAAATCACGCATGGTGCGTGGCCGGCGCAAAACTGCCCGCCTGCGCCATACGCCACATGCGGCCATAGAACTCGGCCTTGATGTCGCTGCCCAGCAGCTCGCCGGGCTGCAAAAACACATGCAGCTGCGAGTACAGGCGGATTTCAGTATCGCTGACCCGTCTTACCAGATGATGGGCTGCCAGTTGGGAAGGGTGGCTGAGGCCAGCGGCAGCCAGCATCTCGGCCAGCGCATGCAGGGTGTTGCGGTGAAAGTGAAACACCCGTTCGGCCTTGTCCGGCACTACCAGCGCACGCTGGCGCAGTGGATCTTGCGTGGCCACGCCGGTGGGGCAGCGGTTGGTGTGGCAGCTTTGGCTCTGGATGCAGCCGACGGCAAACATGAAGCCGCGCGCCGAGTTGGCCCAGTCCGCGCCAATGGCCAGCACGCTGGCAATATCAAAGGCGCTGACAATCTTGCCGCTGGCACCCAGCTTGATCTTGTCGCGCAGGTTTAGTCCCACCAGGGTGTTGTGGACAAACAGCAGGCCCTCGCGCAGCGGCACGCCAATGTGGTCGGTAAACTCCAGCGGTGCCGCGCCGGTGCCGCCTTCCTTGCCGTCCACCACAATGAAGTCCGGCAGAATGCCGCTCTCCAGCATGGCCTTGGCAATGGCCATGAACTCCCACGGATGACCCAGGCACAGCTTGAAACCCACCGGCTTGCCGCCGGACAGCTCACGCAGCCGGGCAATGAAGGCCATCATCTCCAGCGGGGTGGAAAAGGCGCTGTGGCTGGAGGGCGACACGCAATCCTGCCCCAGCGGCACACCACGGGTGGCGGCAATTTCCGGCGTCACCTTGTGCTTGGGCAGAATGCCGCCGTGGCCCGGCTTGGCGCCCTGGCTAAGCTTGATTTCAATCATCTTCACCTGCGGGTTTTGGGCCTGGGCGGCAAAGCGTGCCGGGTCGAAATGCCCGTCTGCATCGCGGCAGCCAAAGTAGCCGCTGCCCAGCTCCCATACCAGATCACCGCCATGTTCCAGATGATAGGGGCTGATGCTGCCTTCGCCGGTGTCGTGGTAGAAGCCGCCTTGTTTGGCCCCCTGATTGAGTGCGCGGATGGCATTGGCACTGAGCGCACCAAAACTCATGGCCGAGATATTGAATACCGAGGCGGAGTAGGGCTGGCGGCATTGCGGCCCGCCAATCTGGATGCGAAAACCAGCCGGGTCGCTGCGCGGGGCCGGGCGGATGGAGTGGCTGATGAATTCGAAGCCGCTGCCGTAGACATCCAGCAGGGTGCCAAAGGGTTTGTCGGCCTGGGTGTTCTTGGCGCGGGCGTATACCAGCGAGCGCTGATCTCGCGAGAAGGGTAGTTGTTCGCCATCGGCCTCCAGCAGGTACTGGCGGATTTCTGGCCGAATGGCTTCCACCAGATAGCGGATATTACCCAGCACCGGGTAATTACGCCGTACTGCGTGACGGGCTTGCGTGAGGTCCAGCACGCCCAGCAGGCTGAGGGCCATGGCGGCAAGGGTGAAGGGCCACAACCATTCCAGCTGATGCAGCGCAAGGCCGATCAGGCTGAACAGGATGCAAGCGACAAAAAAGGCATAGCGGCTGAGCAGGGACAGGTTCATGCAGGCTCCGGCGGGCGTGGCTGAGGACAGTTGCTGTGCGACCGATGGTGAGTCGGGTCGCACAGGGTGCTTCAGCTTAGCGTTCTGCGCCGGCTTGTGCCATGACTGGCTGCATGGCTGGTTTCAGTGAAAGCGGACCGGTTCGCCTTGGCGATCAAAAGCCAGGTAGCGGGAGATATCGCCACCGGTTTGAATGGTCTGGATCATGCGCTTGAGTACGGCTTCGATATCGGCTGCCGGTGGCGGGCCACCGGCGCTGCCGTCCAGACAGGCAACAAACACGATTTGCCACGGCTCACCGATGCGGGCAGATTCGGCTTGCAGGCTGGCAAAATCCACCAGTTCGCTGGCTGCACGGTCCAGACACATCACGGGTAGCAGGATGCCACCCTCGCCACGGGCAAAACGCTCGGCTTCCTGCGGCTGGTGGTCGTCATGCAGTACGGCCTTGGAAAACACCATCAGCAGATGCTGCGGTGCGGCTTGCTGGCGGGCAGCGGCCAGCAGGGCGTTGAAATCGTGAATATCCATACGGGTTGGCACTCGGCAAGGGGGGGGTAGTGTCGAGTGTGCAGCCTGGACCGGGGCCTTGGCTATTCACCGCAGTAACTAGTTATCCCCCACAGAGGAATTAGGGCGCAACAAAGCGGGTGCGGGTCGGTACCTGTCCATTTATGCTGGCAGCCATGACAACAGGGAGGTGCGACGATGAATCGCGATATGGCTGGGCTGGTGCTGCTGGCGGCCTTGTGGGGAGGCTCGTTTCTGTTCATGCGGGTAGCGGTGCCTGAATTGGGCGCCTTTGCGCTGATTGCATTGCGGCTGGCCCTGGCGGCCCTGGTGTTGTTGCCGGTTCTGCTGCTGCGTGGCGGCCTGCCCTTGTGGCGGCAGCACTGGCTGCGCATTGCTGTAGTGGGGGTGTTTCTGTCCGCCCTTCCGTTTTGCCTGATTGCCTGGGCCAGCCTCAGTTTGCCGGCGGGTGTGGCTTCGGTATTGAATGCCACCACCCCCTTGATGACAGCCTTGTGGGCGATGCCGCTGGCCGGGGAGCGCATGACGCTGCCGCGTGCCAGTGGCTTGCTGCTGGGTCTGGCTGGCGTGCTGGTGTTGATGCTGGGGCGTGGTGCCACATTTGATGTGCACGCTTTGCTGCCGGTGCTGGCCATGCTGGGGGCAACGGCTTGTTACGGTTGGTCTGGCCATATGGCACGCCGTTGGCTGCCGGGTTTGCCGCCGCTGGTGACGGCGACTGGCAGCCTGTTCAGCGGGGCGGTGCTGGTTACACCGCTGGCCTTGCTTAATCTGCCGGCGCAGCCGCCGTCACCCATGGTATGGGGCGCGGTCTTGCTGCTGGCGCTGGGCTGCACCTCTCTGGCCTACCTGATTTTCTACCGGCTGATCGACCGGCTGGGGGCGACCCGTGCCAGCAGCGTCACCTATCTGGTGCCGGTATTTGGCGTGTTGTGGGGGGCGATTTTCCTGCATGAGCAGGTGGGTTTGCTGATGCTGCTGGGTGGGCTGCTGATTTTGAGTGGAGTGTTGTTGCTGGGCTGGCGGCGTCAGTCCTGAGCCGCCAGCCGGGTTCAGTTGGCGGGCAAGCTGGTTTGCGGTAGCAGAATGCGCACCCGGAAGCCGCCGTCGGCCTCATCAGAAAACTGCAGCTGACCGTGGTGCTGTTTCACCACGCGCGAAACAATGGCCAGCCCCAGGCCGCTGCCGCCATCGGTGCCACGGTGTTCGGCCAGGCGCTCAAACGGTGCCAGCGCCGACTCGCGCAGCGCCGTCGGAATACCCGCGCCATGGTCGATCACGCTCAGTGCTGCCATGCCGTCGCATTGGTCGATTTCCACCCGTACCGGTGGCTTGCCGTAGCGGCGGGCGTTTTCCAGCAGATTGGACAACAGGCGCTCCAGTGCCAGTGCATCGGCCTGCAGCTCGGGTTCGGCATGGCGAACCAGGCTGACATCCAGCCCGCTGCGGGCCAGGCGGGCCACCACGCTGTCGGCTAGTTCCGCCAGCGCCACCGGTTCCAGCCGGGCCGATTCCTCGGCGCGGGCAAAATCGATGAACTGGCGCACAATGCGCGACAGCTCGTCGATATCGGCCAGCATGTCCGGGGTGTCGGCATTGGTTTCCTGCAATTCCAGCATCAGCTTCAGCCGGGTCAGCGGCGTACGCAGGTCATGCGACAGCCCGGCCAGCATCAGCCGGCGTTCGCGGGCGGCACTGTCCAGGGCACTGGCCATGTGGTTGAAGCCGCGTGCCAGGGCAGCCAGCTCTCGCGGGCCATCCTCCTGCAGCACCGGTGGCATATTGCCGCGTGCCAGTTCACGCGATGCCTCCACAACCTTGCCGATGGGGCGGGTGATGCGCCATGTCACCAAGGAGGCCAGCAAGGTGGCCAGCAAGGTGGCCAGCAGGGCGGCCTGTATCAGTGAATAGATGGGGCGGTCGCTGTAACGGCCAAAGGGGATCACCAGCCAGTAGGGGGTATCCAGCACATGTACGTTCACCCACAGCTCGTTGCGATCCTCGCGGTGCACCATGTAACCGTGCACGGTGTCGTCCAGGCCCTTGCTCAGGCGGCTGACCAGGCTGTTGGCCACGCGTGGCAGTTCCCGGTCGAACTGTTGGTGAGCGGAGGCCTCCTGCGGCAGCAGCCGTGGCAGGCCGGGACGGTTGTAACTGGCCAGAAACGCGGTGCGCTGCGCCGGGTTCATGTTGTCCATTGAACCTTCCAGAAAGGCCAGAGTGTCCACCACCTGTGCAAACAGCTGCTTGTCCATCAGCTTGTGACGCTCGCCTGCCGCAATGTACACGGTGACGATCTGGGTGGTGACCACCACCACCACCACCAGCACGATCAGGCGAAACAGCAGGGAGCCGGTAATGCGTCGCAGCACCGCTTACTCCCGCTCACTGCCGTCAGGCACGAAGACATAGCCATAGCCCCATACCGTCTGGATAAAACGCAGCGGGCTGTCGCCACCTTCCAGGGTCTTGCGCAGGCGCGAGATGTGCACGTCAATGCTGCGGTCCAGCGATTCTCCATTGCCCTTGCCCAGTGCCATCTCCATCAGCTGTTCGCGGGTGAGCGGGCGGCGCGGGTGGGTGGCCAGTACGGTGAGCACGGCAAATTCCGCCGTGGTCAGCGATAGTGCCTGCTGGCTCTTTTGCAATTCGCGACGGCCCAGATTGAGCTGGAAGTCGCCAAATTCGATGATTTCGTCAGATTCGTGGCGGGCGGCCAGCGCCGGCGTGGCATGATGACGGCGCAATACCGACTGGATACGGGCAGTCAGCTCGCGCGGATTGAAAGGCTTGGGCAGATAATCGTCGGCCCCCATTTCCAGTCCCAGAATGCGGTCCACATCCTCGCCGCGTGCGGTCAGCATGATGACGGGTACGGTCTCACCCTGGGCACGCAGGCGGCGTACCACGGCCAGGCCATCGTCACCGGGCATCATCACGTCCAGCACCATCAGGTCGGGGCGGTTGCGTGCCAGCTTGCGGTCCAGTTCGCGGGCGTCCGGCAGGGTGTCCACCACATAGCCTTGCTGGCCCAGATAGCGTGTAAGCAGCTCGCGCAGCTTGGCGTCGTCGTCGACGATGAGAATTTTGTTGTGTTCCATGATGTTTTCCTTGGTGACCGGGGCAAGCGCAACCGGCCCGCATGCTGATGGCAAAGCTTAACCTGCCCCGGCCCGGCAGGCGATGGTGGATCATGAATTTATGTGTCAACGCTGACAGCCATTCACATAAGTTAACATTTGGTAACATGCGGCACACGGTTGCGCAAAGACGGCCTTCTAGACTGCAAGCGTGTCCTGCCTGCCGGAGATCATGATGATGAATAAGCCACTGATTTTAATGGTCGTTGCTGTTTCTGCCCTGGCGCTGTCGCCACTGGCTAGTGCCACCGAACATGGTGGCAATGGTGCGGATATCCGTGAAGCCCGCCAGATGGCGCTGGCGCAGTCCGGCTCGTCTGGCGTGGCGGCACCGGTTGACGCGACCGGCAGCCAGCCAGCGGTTATGCCCGATTCCATGCGCCGGCCGACGGGCGAGAAATAATATTGTCAGCGCCCCTGGCGCTTTTCCCCACCCGCCTTCTGCCGCGATTCCCAAGCATCGTCGTGGCAGGAGGCCTGATGTCAGGTTAAAATAAAGCCATGAAGTACCATGCCATTTATGTCTTGCTGTTTGCCACGGTGACGGCTTGCGCCTTGCCGGCGGCGGCACATGGCCCGAATGGCCCGGAAGAAGGCGCGACGGCGTTTCCGCATTTTCCCCGCCAGTCGGCGGGGGAGGAACGTCGTTTGCGCAATCTGCGTCTGAAGGAAGCGGTGCAGGCTGGTGATTTGTCACCAGAAGATGCACGAAGGCTGCAGCACAAGCATCTGCCGCCGGGCTTGCCGTCAGGTGGTGCTGGTGGGCCAGACCGGTTTGCACCGGATGGTTTTTCCCATCCGCCATTGCCGCCCCCGGGGCAGCGCAACTTCTGGCGTGACAAGCGGCAAAAGTCGCAGGAGCAGTACCAGAACGATTGAGCCGGCTGCATGGGTAGCCGGAGATTGCCAGTGGCAAGGATCACGGCCTTGAATAAAGCTTGGGGAAAGTGGAATAGCGCTAGCCGGTTGGCGGGAATGGCCATGCTGGTGTCGGCAATGTGGTCGGTGGCCGTATTGGCGGCACCTGATTGCGACAAGGCCATGGCACCGCAACGGTGTGCCAGTTACCGTCAGGGCTGGCTTAGCTGCAATGACATGGTAGAAGGAGCACGCCGCTCCTGCATCGAGCAATACACGCCAGCACTCAGTTGCAAGCGCAGCCGCGATGCACGCCATTGCGAAGCGCTGCAGGCTGCACAGACGGCATGTGATGGCAGTGAAGGCCAGGCAAGACGCAGCTGTGTGCGCGAGCAGTTGCCTGCTCCCGATTGCAGCCGCGCCGCCAGCAAGGCGCGTTGCGAACAACGTGCGGCTGCCGAATTGAATTGCGCGGAAAGTGCTGGTCAGCAGGGGCGCGAATGTGTGCGCAAAGCGCTGATTCCGGCCCCTGCTGCGCTGCCTGCCGGACACTGAGCCCCGGCAGCATTCGTTTATCTCTCGTGGCTTACCTAGCGTGGCGCATTACGGCAGCAGGATGAGCGAGCCTGTGGTGCTGCGGCTTTCCAGGTCGCGGTGCGCCTGCGCTGCATCGGCCAGTGCGTAACGGGCAGAGGGCTGAACCTTGATGGCACCACTGGTCAGACCTTCGAACAATGCCTGGGCTGATGCTTCCAGCTCGGGACGGCTGGCAATGTAATCACCCAGTTTGGGACGGGTGAAAAACAGGGAGCCCTTTTGCGACAGCAGGAGCGGCTCGAAGGCCGGCACCGCCCCGGATGCATTACCAAAGCTGACAAAGGTGCCGCGTGGTGCCAGGCTGTTCAGCGACATCTCAAAAGTACTTTTCCCCACCGAGTCGTACACCACCGGCACACCCTTGCCGTCAGTCAGCGCGCGTACCCTGGCCACCACGTCTTCCTCGTTGTAGTTGATGACATGGCTGCAGCCCAGTTGACGCGCCAGCTCGCCCTTGGCCGCTGAACCTACCGTGCCTATTACCCGCACACCCAGCGATGCCAGCCACTGCACCGCAATCTGGCCCACACCACCGGCAGCTGCATGCCACAGCACGGTCATGCCGGGCTGAACGGCAAAAGCACGGCGAATCAGGTACTCCACAGTCATGCCTTGCAACATGATGCAGGCGGCAACGTCATCGCTGATGTTGTCTGGCAGTTTCACCAGTACGGCGGCCGGAATCAGCCGCTGGCTGCTGTACGCACCCAGCGGGCCGCCAGCATAGGCAACCCGGTCGCCTACCGCGACATGACTTACTCCGGCGCCGACAGCCAGCACCGTACCGGCTGCTTCACAACCAAGGCCGCTGGGCAGATTGACCGGATACAGTCCGCTACGCTGGTAGGTGTCGATAAAATTAATGCCGATGGCCGTATGCTGCAGCAGTACTTCGTCCGGGCCGGGGCTGCCGATGGCGACTTCATCCAGCTGCAATACCTCGGGGCCGCCGTGGCGATGAAAACGGATGGCCTGACTCATTTTGCCCGCCTTTCCTGGCTAGTTGACAGCGTTTGAGTCTGCGCCAGCCGGCTTGGCAAGTGCAAGTCCGCTTTGCCGAACACACTGTTTATTAAGGCGGACTATCTGGTTTTTGCCATTATTTGTTCCTACATTGAATCAATCCCCTAGTGCCGAGCCGTCTGTGGCATGGCTGGTTAAGGGGACGGCTGACCGTGATGAGGAAAGGAAGCGGCATGAAAGGCGTGGTGTTTACCGAATTCATGGATATGGTGGAGGAGCGCTTTTCTGCCGACATGCTGGACGACATCATCGAGGACGCCGGCACGGCGTCGGATGGTGCGTACACCGCAGTCGGTTCTTATCCGTTTGCCGAGCTGTTGCGCCTGCTGGCTGCCTTGTCACAGCGTACCGGTATGGCAAGCCAGGAACTCATCTACCTGTTCGGCCATCATCTGTTTGGCCGCTTTACCACGCTCTATCCCTACAGCATCAAGGATTGTGCCGATGCCTTTACCGTGTTGGGCAATGTCGACCAGTACATCCATGTTGAGGTGCAAAAACTGTATCCGGAGGCCGAGTTGCCACAGATAACGGTAGTGAGCCGCGACCAGAAGCGGCTGGAATTGCTGTACAGCTCGCCACGCTGCCTGGCTCCGCTGGCGGCTGGACTGATTCAGGGGACGCTCGACCACTTTGGTGAGCAGGCCCGCATTGCTGTCGAGCCGCTGAACGAAACCGGTAGCCAGGTGCGTTTTGTGGTGGAGCATGTATGACTCAGGAAGAATTAAGCTATTTGCAAGACCAGCTAGCGCGCTACCAAAAGCGCTATCAGCGCGAGAGGCGCGCGCGCAAGGAAGCCGAAACCCTGCTGGAACAGCGTAGCCGTGCGCTGCATGATGCCAACTTCGAGCTTTCCACCGTAGCGGCACAGCTGGAAAAAATTGTGGAATGGCGCATGGCGCAACTGTCCGAGGCGCTGCTCAAGGCTGAAATGGCTGCCAAGGCAAAATCGGAATTCCTGGCGGTGATGAGCCATGAAATCCGCACCCCGCTTAATGGCGTGCTGGGCATGGCCGAGTTGTTGTCACACAGCCAGTTGACACAGGAACAGGGCGACCAGGTGGCTACCTTGCAGGAATGTGGAACCTCATTGCTGGTGCTGATCAACGACATTCTTGATCTGTCCAAGATTGATGCCGGCAAGCTGACCTTGGAGCAACGCCCCTTCAATCTGTACAGCCTGCTGGACAGCGTGGTGAACCTGTTTGAACCCAAAGCCACCGAAGCCGGGCTGACCGTCAACTGGCAGCGCCCGACCGGCCATGCCTGGCTGCTGGGCGATGCCACCCGCTTGCGGCAGATCACCAGCAATCTGTTGAGCAATGCCATCAAGTTTACCCATCAGGGCGGGATTACCATCAGCGTCAGCATCGCACCGCTGGAAGACACCTTCGACATGCTGCGCCTGCAGCTGGATATCCGCGATACCGGCATCGGCATGACCGAGGAGCAGATGAGCAAGGTATTCACTGCCTTCGAACAGGCCGATTCCACCACCACGCGCCGTTATGGCGGTACCGGGCTGGGGCTGGCCATTTGCCGTCGCCTGGCCGAGGCCATGGGCGGGCGTATTGATGTCAGCAGCACGCCAGGCAAGGGTAGCTGTTTCAGCGTCTACTGGGTGGCCAATTCGGTTGCGGCTCCGCCGGTTGAGACTCCGGCGGAACGACAGCCGCAGGTCATGCTGCCCGCCAGTGCCCAGACACTATCGGTGCTGGTGGCCGAGGACAATACGGTCAATCAGAAGCTGATCATCAAGCTGCTGGACAAGCTGGGCTATCGCGATGTGATGCTGGCCTGTAATGGCCGTCAGGCACTGGAGCGGGTTAGCCAGGGGGGTGTGGAACTGGTGTTGATGGATATGCAGATGCCGGAAATGGACGGGCTGGATGCCACCCGCGCCATTCGTCAGACCAGGCTGCAGCGTCAGCCGCACATTATTGCACTGACTGCCAATGCCTTTGAGGAAGACCGCGAGCGCTGCCAACAGGCCGGCATGGATGACTTCTTGTCCAAACCGGTAAGCCTGGAAAGGCTATCGGCAGCCATGCAACGCGGTCACAGCCAGCTCAATCTGCCTGGCACAGCCAGTTGAACAGGGCGGGCAGACAGGCAGGCCAACGCGCCAGGCGATGGTCGTCGCCGTTGAACACGCTCTGGCGCTGGCCCGCGTAATGGCGTGCCGCCAGACGCCAGTCCAGCACTTCGTCGGCAGTACCCAGCCACAGCCAGTACTTTCCTTGCTGGATTACCGCCTGACGCATGGCCAGCAAGGCCTGCAGGTCTTCATCTCCCAGCAGGTAGTCTTCCCCAGAATACGGGTTGTGCTGGGGGCCAAGGTAGCGCAGCAAATCCTGATCGGGCTGTACCGCCGGATTGATCAGCGCGGCCTTGCGGCCATGTTTTTCTGCCAGGGCGGTGGCGTAGTAGCCGCCCAGCGAGCTGCCGATCAGGGCGGTATCTGCCGGCAGCGACAGCAGCAAGGCCTCTGCCTGGGCAATCGCTTGCGCCGGGTGGGGCGACAGTTGCGGGCAGTGCAGGGTGATATCCGGGGCATGCTGTTGCAGCCAGCGGGCGGTCTCCTGGGCCTTGAGCGATTGCGGGCTGGAGTTGAATCCGTGCAGGTAAATGATGTGCATGGCGGGATAATCAAAAAACGGCAAGCCCAAAGGGTTGCCGTTTTTACTGGGCTTGGCAAGAAAAACTTGTTTCACGTGAAACAAGTTTGATGCATGACAAGCCTGCCCGAGCGTGCCGGTTTTATTCAGCCTGCCACTCGTAAGACTTCAGGATTGCCTTGAGCTTGCCGCTGCGGCGCATGGCCTCGATGCCCTGGTTCAGCCTGTCGGTACTGACGGATGAATGGGGTGCGACGGCACACATGGTGGGCATATAAGTTACTGTCAGCGGGTGTTGCTTGAAGGTGCGGGCTTCCTGTGGATTGCTCTTAGCCCACCAGGCCAGTTCCAGTTCCGATGAGATGGCGATATCGGTCAGCTTCTTCTGCAGCGATTTCACCAGCAGATCCAGCCGTGGCTCATCCACGCGGGTGGTGCGGCCAACCGCCCATAAGTGTTCCAGCGTGGGGTAGCTGTAACCGCGAATGATGCCGATGCGTTTGCCAACCATATCGTCCACCTGGTGGATGTCCGGTATCTCCCGCAGCGAAAGCGCTCTTTCCACTTGCGGATAGAACTCGCGCGTCCAGCCCAGCCGGGTGGCATTGCCATACCATTCCGGGTTGGCATTGCACACGATATTGACCTTGCCGGTTTCAATGGTGTTTTCCACCCGCTTGCGGGCAATCACCACATACTGGGCCTTCATGCCCAGCTCGCCGGCCAGGGCATCACCCAGCTCTTTGATCAGGCCGCTGCTCAGTGTCTGATTGTCAGGTGTCAGTACCACGATGGGCGGGGCATCTGAATCGGAGACCCCGATTTTCAATATACCGCCAGCCTGGATCTGCAAGCTCAGCACTGCTCCCGCAAGCAGCACCGGCCAAGTCTTATTCAAAGCAACCATAAGCTTGTACTCTCTTCTTCTTAGTTAGTTGTCTGACAGTTCCGAGTGCAATGGTAAACTGTTCAGCCGCACCATGAGTGTGCCACCTATCGTTCTTCACCATTACAGCCTGCTTGCCATGACCAAAAAACCCACGCATCCGGTATTTTCCCAGCTGTCACAGCGCATCCTGATCCTGGATGGCGGCATGGGCACCATGATCCAGCGCCATGACCTGCAGGAAGCCGACTACCGTGGCACACGGTTTGCCGACTGGCCCTGTGACGTAAAAGGCAACAACGATCTGCTGGTACTGAGCCGGCCAGACGTGATAGGTGGTATTCATCAGGCGTATCTGGATGCCGGTGCCGACATCATTGAAACCAACACTTTCAATGCTACGTCGATTGCCATGGCCGACTACCAGATGGAAAGCCTGGTGTGGGAGATCAACCACGCGGCGGCCAAGCTGGTGAAGGCGCTGTGTGTTGCCCAAACCGCAAAGAATCCGGCCAAGCCGCGCTTCTGCGCCGGCGTGTTGGGGCCCACCAACCGCACCGCCAGCATCAGCCCGGATGTAAACGACCCGGGTTACCGCAATGTCAGCTTTGATGAGCTGGTAACGAGCTATACCGAGGCCATCGACGGCCTGGTGGCTGGCGGGGCGGATTTCCTGCTGGTGGAGACCATTTTCGACACCCTGAACGCCAAGGCGGCGGTGTTTGCCATCCACCAGTATTTTGATGAGCACCCCGACATTGCGCGTCTGCCCATCATGGTGTCCGGCACCATTACCGACCAGTCCGGCCGCACCCTCACCGGCCAGACCACCGAGGCTTTCTACAACAGCCTGTCGCACGCCGACGCCATGTCCTTCGGCCTTAACTGTGCACTGGGGCCGGACCTGCTGCGTCCCTATGTAGAAGAAATGTCGCGCATATCGGCCACCTATGTGTCGGTGCACGCCAATGCCGGTCTGCCCAATGCCTTTGGCGGTTACGATCTGGAACCGGCGGCCATGGGCGAGTTCGTGCGCGAATGGGCCGAGTCCGGCCTGATCAACATCGTTGGCGGCTGTTGTGGCACCACGCCGGAGCACATTGCTGCCATCGCTAATGCGGTGGACGGCATTGCCCCGCGCGCGCTGCCACAGATTGAAGCCAAGTGCCGCCTGTCCGGGCTGGAGCCGTTCAATATTGGCGACCATGACCTGTTCGTCAATGTGGGCGAGCGTACCAACGTCACCGGCAGCCGCGCCTTTGCCAAGCTGATTCTGAACGGCGACTACGCCACTGCGCTGGATGTGGCACGCCAACAGGTGGAAAACGGCGCGCAAATCATCGACATCAATATGGACGAGGGCATGCTGGACGCCCTGGCGGCGATGGATCGCTTCCTCAAGCTGATTGCCGCCGAGCCGGACATCGCCCGCGTGCCCATCATGATCGACTCCTCCAAGTGGGAAGTGATCGAAGCCGGCCTCAAGTGCATTCAAGGCAAGGGCATCGTCAACTCCATCTCCATGAAGGAGGGCGTGGACAAGTTCAAGGAACAAGCCCGCCTGCTGCGCCGCTATGGCGCGGCGGTGATCGTGATGGCGTTTGATGACAAGGGCCAGGCTGACACCTATGCCCGCAAGGTGGAAATCTGCGAAAAGAGCTACCGCATTCTGGTGGACGAAGTGGGCTATCCGCCGGAAGACATCATCTTCGACCCCAATATCTTTGCTGTGGCTACCGGTATCGAAGAGCACGCCCGTTACGGCCTGGACTTCATCGAAGCCACCGGCTGGATTCACCAGAACCTGCCGCATGCCAAGGTATCTGGCGGCGTGTCCAATGTGTCCTTCTCCTTCCGTGGCAACAACAAGGTGCGCGAAGCGATTCACGCCGTGTTCCTGTACCACGCCATCCAGCGCGGCATGACCATGGGCATCGTCAATGCCGGGGCGCTGGAAGTGTATGACGAGGTGGACAAGGAACTGCGCGAACGCATTGAAGACGTGGTGCTGATGCGCACCCCGAAAGATGGCGGCGATGCCACCGAACACCTGATTGCGCTGGCCGAACGCTTCAAGGGCGAAGCGGCGGGCGAGAAAAAGGTGGAAGACCTGACCTGGCGTGAGTGGGCCGTGGAAAAGCGGCTGGAGCATGCGCTGGTGAAGGGCATTACCACCTATATCATCGAAGACACCGAAGAAGTCCGCCTCAAGTGCGCACGCCCGATTCATGTGATCGAAGGCCCGCTGATGGACGGCATGAACGTGGTGGGCGACCTGTTTGGCGCGGGCAAGATGTTCCTGCCGCAGGTGGTGAAATCCGCCCGGGTGATGAAGGCGGCGGTGGCCCATCTGGAGCCCTTCATCGAGGAAGAAAAGATCCGCATGGGTCTGGCCGATGCGCCGGCCAAGGGCGTCATCATCATGGCCACGGTCAAGGGCGATGTGCACGATATCGGCAAGAACATCGTCGGCGTGGTGCTGCGCTGTAACAACTACAAGGTGATCGACCTGGGCGTGATGGTGCCGTGCCAGACCATTCTGGATGCCGCGCGTGAACACAAGGCCGACATCATCGGCCTGTCCGGCCTGATTACCCCCAGCTTGGAAGAAATGAGCCATGTGGCAAAGGAAATGCAGCGTCAGGGATTTGACATCCCGTTGCTGATTGGTGGTGCCACCACCTCCAAGGTGCATACGGCGGTGAAGATTGCGCCGCACTACCAGCAGCCGGTGATTTATGTGCCGGATGCCAGCCGCGCGGTGGGGGTGTGCTCCAACCTGCTGTCCGATACCCTGCGCGATGGCTTTGTGGCCGAAGTGGCCGCCGAATACCAGCGCGCCCGTGAAGGCCATGCCAACAAGGCCCACCGCAAGGTGGTGAGCCTGGAGGCCGCCCGTGCCAACAAGCAGGCCACCGACTGGTCGGCCTACACCCCGCCCAAGCCGCAATGGCTGGGCGTGCGCCGCTTTGAAAATTACCCGCTGGCGGAGATTGCCGCCGTGATTGACTGGACGCCGTTCTTCCAGAGCTGGGAACTGGCAGGCCGCTTCCCGCGCATTCTGGACGATGAAATTGTCGGCGAATCCGCCCGCAGCCTGTATGCCGATGCCCAGACCATGCTCTCGCAAATCATCAGTGAAAACTGGCTGAGCGCCAATGCCGTGATCGGCCTGTTCCCGGCAGCAACGGTGGGCGACGACGATATTGAAATCCTGAGCGTGGATGGCAATAGCAGCCAGATGACCTGGGTGGGGCTGCGCCAGCAGCTACCCAAGGCCGATGGCAAACCTAACTGGGCGCTGGCCGACTATATCGCCCCGGCAGAGAGCGGTGTGGACGACTATATCGGTGCCTTTGCTGTTACCGCCGGCATCGGCATCGAGCCACATGTCAAACGCTTCGAAGAGGCCAATGACGACTACTCCGCCATCCTGCTTAAAGCGCTGGCCGACCGCCTGGCCGAAGCTTTTGCCGAACTGATGCACCAGCGTGTGCGTCGCGAGTTCTGGGGCTACGCTGCCGACGAGGCGCTAAGCAATGAGCAACTGATCGACGAGGAATACCGTGGCATTCGCCCGGCACCGGGCTACCCGGCTTGTCCGGATCATACGGTGAAGAAGGCGCTGTTTGCCCTGCTGGACGCACCGGGTATCGGCATGACCCTGACCGAAGGCTATGCCATGCTGCCGACGGCGGCTGTATCCGGCTTTTATTTCAGCCACCCGGATGCGCGCTACTTTGGCGTGGGCAAGGTAGAGAAAGATCAGGTACAAAGTTATGCCCGGCGGCGTGGTGTGTCGCTGGAGCAGGCTGAGCGCGATCTGGCCCCCAATCTGGGCTACGACGCCTGATTCTACCTGCTGTGACCAGAAAGCCGCCTGCGGGCGGCTTTTTGCTGCTTACCCGGTTTGGATGGCTTGCTGCGGACGGGGACTATGGCTGTCCGGCAGGGCAAGCACAAAGCAGTTTTTGCCGGCCAGCTTGGCCTGGTACATGGCCTGGTCTGCCAGCCGCAAGGCCGCGCTCAGCCCGATCCGCCCATCCATGTACACGATGCCGATGCTGATGGAAACCCTGCGCTGCTGCATATGGCAGGCATTAACCCGCGCAATCAGCTCTGCGGCCACCTGGGTGGCTTGCAGCCGGTTGGTCTTGCGGGTGAACAGGCCAAACTCCTCGCCCCCCAGCCTGCCGCATAGGTCGATGTCGGGATGGCCATTCAGTTGCAGGGCCACTTCGCGCAGCACCTGATCGCCGGCTTCGTGTCCATAGTCATCGTTGATGCTTTTGAAATCGTCGATATCCACCATCATGAAATAGCCCTGCTGCAAGGGGTACCAGGCCTGCAGCTTTTCCAGCAGGCTGCGGCGGTTGTCGATACCGGTCAGGGCATCCTGAAAGGCCAGCACCTCCAGCTTGCGGCGCAGCACATAGCCGCGCAGGCGCAGGCGGCGGAACAGGATATTGAGCATCAGGCCAGTGATCATGCTGACCGCAATCAGCAGCAGCACCCATGAATATTGCGACCACAGATGCTGGTCGGCCTGTGTGCCCTGCAGCAGCAGGGCCCAGATACAGATGCCGGTCAGCACAAAGGCATGGGTGCTGTGAAACACCGGTGCCATGGACAGGATGATGCAGACCGCAATGGATGTTACCCACGGGCCAGGCTCGTTGATGAACAGAAAATTGAGGCGAAAACCCAGGCTGAGACCAGCCTGATTCAACAGCATGCCCAGCAGCAGGGTACGGTGGTGACTGGCCTGCCAGGACAGCAGAATGCCACCAAGCATGGCGGGTGTGGCCAGCAGCGTGCTGCCGCTTTCTATCTGCCGGTAAGGATGGCTGAGCAGCAGTGATGCCAGCCAGGCACAGACGCCAAGTATCTGTAGCGATACGGCGATGGGGCGTAGTTCCAGAAATGACTGATGCTGGAAATCGGTATCGCCAGCGCAAGGATGTTGCATGAAGCCTCCAAGCATGGTGTTGGCGCCAATGGCGGCCTAACCAGATGACATCGCAGCATCGTGGCGGCTTGAATCAGGGCGGTCGACTGGACATAGGTGCAGGCGTGCACCGGTCTGGCGGGCAGGGAGCAGACCGTCTCTGCTTGCCAGCCATTGCGCATGGCGCACAATGGCCCGACGTCTGTCGTGCATATGCCCTAGATCAAGAAAGCAGGCTGGTGCCAGGGCTAGCATGAAGTTGTAGTCAGGTGGCATGCAGCCGCCCAACCCACCCATCAGGAGAAGCCCATGTTTCCCGAATTCCGCGAACTGATTAGCAAACTGAAAACCGAAGACGACCATTTCAGCCGTCTGTTCAACAAGCATAATGAACTGGACCAGACCATCAAAAATATCGAGGCCGGTATTGGCAACGGCAGCCAGTTTGATGTGGAAGCGCTGAAGAAGGAAAAACTGAAGCTCAAGGACGAGTTGTATGTGATTCTGAAAAAGGCCGAAGCCTGATACTGTTCTGCCCGCAGATTTGGGCACACAAAGAAAAACCCGCCATCAGGCGGGTTTCTTGTTTAGCGTGGCTCAGCGGCGGTGGGTGCTCAAGCCGGATCAAGCTCGCCGGGGCGGATGTCCTCGTCGGTCTCCTCACCCAGAAAACCACCGCTCTGGTGTGCCCACAGCCGGGCGTACAAGCCCCCCTTGGCCAGCAGGCTGGCATGGTCGCCTTCTTCCACCACGCGGCCCTTGTCCAGCACGATCAGCCGGTCCATGGCGGCAATGGTGGACAGGCGGTGGGCAATGGCAATCACCGTTTTGCCCTCCATCAGCCGGTACAGGCTGCCCTGGATGGCGGCTTCCACTTCCGAGTCCAGCGCGCTGGTGGCTTCATCCAGCAGCAGGATGGGCGCATCTTTCAGCATCACCCGCGCAATGGCCACGCGCTGGCGCTGGCCGCCGGACAGCTTGACCCCGCGCTCGCCCACGTGGGCATCGTAGCCCTGACGGCCTTTCGGATCGCTCAGCAACTGGATGAAGTCGTGCGCCTCGGCCTGACGGGCGGCATGGATCATGGCGGCATCGTCGGCATCTGGTCTGCCGTATAGCAGGTTGTCACGTACCGAACGGTGCAGCAGCGAAGTGTCCTGCGTCACCATGCCGATTTGCGCGCGCAGGCTGTCCTGCGTGACACCGGCAATGTCCTGGCCGTCAATCAGGATGCGGCCCTGCTCAACATCGTAAAAACGCAACATCAGGTTGACGATGGTGGATTTGCCCGCGCCGCTGCGGCCCACCAGGCCGATTTTCTCGCCCGGGCGGATGGTGAGGTTCAGCCCGTCGATAATGGGGCGTTCACCGCCATAGGCAAAGCTGACATTGTCGAAGCGAATTTCGCCGCGCTTCACCTGCAGCGGGTGGGCATGCGGGCGGTCGACAATGGCCACCGGGCGCGACAGGGTGCTGATGCCATCGTGTACCGTACCGATGTTTTCAAACAGGCTGGACATCTCCCACATGATCCAGTGCGATACCCCATTCAGGCGCAAGGCCATGGCGGTGGCGGCAGCCACTGCACCAATCCCCACCTGACCCTGGGTCCACAGCCATAGCGTGGCACCGGCGGTGCTGGCAATCAGCAGCATGCTGAGGATGTGGTTGACGATTTCAAAGCCACTCACCAAGCGCATCTGGCTGTAGGCCGTCTGCATGAATTCCTGCATGGCGCTTCTGGTGAACGCGGCCTCGCGCTGGTCCTGGGAAAACAGCTTCACCGTGGCGATATTGGTGTAGGCATCGGTCACCCGGCCGGTCATCAGCGAGCGTGCATCCGCCTGGCGGGTGGATGCCTTGCCCAAGCGCGGGACAAAGAAGGACAGGGTGGCGACATACAGCAGCAGCCAGCCGACAAAGGGCAGCAGCAAAATGGCATCGAAGCTGCCCACTACCGCCACCATGGTGACGAAGTAGATCACCACGAACACCAGGATGTCGGTGATGATCAGCACGGTGTCGCGCACTGCCAGCGCAGTCTGCATCACCTTGGCGGCCACGCGACCAGCAAATTCGTCCTGATAAAAGCTCATGCTTTGCCCCAGCAGATGGCGGTGAAACTGCCAGCGCAGCCGCATGGGGAAATTACCGAACAGACTCTGGTATTTGAACATGGCTTGCAGCGCAATCAGCAACGGGCTGGCCAGCAGGATACCGCCCAGCAGCAGCAGGTGTTCACGTTCTTGCATCCACAGCCGTGATGGCGCGACATGGCTTAGCCAGTCAACAATTGAACCGAGCATGGAAAACAACAAGGCTTCAAAAGCACCAATGGTGGCTGTCAGCAGGGTCATGCACAGGATGTAGGGGCGCATGCCGCTGGTGGCAGACCAGACAAAGGCTAGAAAACCACTGGGTGGCTGGGAGGGAGGGGCGTCGGGGTAGACTTCTACCCGTTTTTCAAACCAGGAAAACATAAAGAGCGTCCTTGCCCGGAATCAGGGTCCGTTGAGGTTGTATGGGTGTATGACCTTAGCTTGAAGCGAAGCAATCAGCAATGCTTTTTTTGCATGGCAGAGCATGGGCTACCGTCAGACAGCCGCGTGGTTTTTCTGCCGAATTATGTTTATGGCATGGGGTGCCGTGGTGGCTGACCCAATAAAAACGCCTTGCCGGGGCAGGCAAGGCGTTGTGGTCGGTCCTGCTATTACACGTGCAGCAGTACGATTTTGAGCGGATGTTGGCCATCGGCGCTGGGAAAATCCTGCTCCGGGGTAATCCATTCCACTTCGTGAATGGTACGCCCGGCTTTTTCAGCACTGCGCTTGAGCGATTCCAGCCAGGCATTGCCATCCACCTGGGCCACATTATTGCAGCAGATCAGCATGCCGCCTTCGGCGGTACACAGCAGGGCCGGCTTGAACAGCGCCTGGTAGTCGTTGATCAGGTCCACCACGCCAAACGGGCTCTTGGCATAGCGCGGCGGGTCGAGGAAGACCAGATCAAACTGGCGTGCTTCCAGTGCCGGGAAGGGGGGCATTTTCTTGCCACGCACCATCTTGGGCTGGCCGATGCCGGACAGCTGGCGCAAGGCGGCAAAGGCATCGCACTGTACGCAGCGCGGACGGGTGGCCAGGCTGTTGAGCTTGGCATTGGCACGACCCACGGCCAGGCTGGATTCGGCAAAGTCCACATTCATTACGAAGCTGGCACCGCCTTTGGCCGCCGCCAGGCCCACGCCGCAGGTGTAGGCAAACAGATTGAGCACGCTTTTGCCTTCGGCCAGCTGCATCACGCGACGGCGGCCGGCACGCAGGTCGAGAAACAGCCACGGGTCCTGGCCACTGTGGCGACCACGGATGTGATAGCGGATACCCATTTCATGGGCAATGCGGTTTTCTTCGGCTACCGCTTGCTCGGGCAGGCTCAGGGTGTTGTTGATGCGGGAATTCTTGCCGCTGCGATCGTTGTAGACCAGCTGTAATTCCGGCAGCAGGGTGGCGTAGAAGCTGCGGATTTCGTCCAGCTCGGCATCTTCCAGGCTCTGGTGGAAGCTTTGCACCAGCAGCAGGTCGCCGTAGCGGTCTACCGTCAGGCCGGCCACGCCTTCCACGCTGCCATGGAACAGGCGGTAAGTGTTGGTATCTTCGGCGATCAGGCGGCTAACAAGATCACTGCGGCGGTCGGCGGCTGCTTGCAGCAGGGCGCTCAGGGAGTTGGACATGGAATGCTTTCTTTCTGGAATGGCTGCAATTGTAAGCCCTGCAGTGGAATGCCTCAAAAATTAGCACTACGTTGTAAGAATTCATTGGCATGGTCGACTCATGGCAGACAGCCAGATCAGGGCCTGCGACTGGCCACTTTGCGGAGCACAGCATGCAAGCAGCACAAGAATTACTGAAAACCCTCTATACCATGGCGATGATGGTGGAAACCCGCGATGCCTATACCGGTGGCCATTTGTGGCGGGTGTCGCGTTTTTCCGGCCTGCTGGCACAGGAACTGGCGCTGCCACGCGGCGAGGTGCTGCGCATCATGCTGGGCGGCTTTTTGCATGATCTGGGCAAGATTGGCGTGCCGGACGCCATTCTCAACAAGCGCGACCGTCTGACTGAGGAGGAATATGCGGTGATCAAGCTGCATCCGCAGCAAGGGGCAGATCTGCTGCGTGAGCACCCGCTGGCCGCCCTGGCCATGGAAGCAGTGCTGATGCATCACGAAACGCCGGATGGGCGCGGCTATCCGGCTGGCCTGCAAGGCGAGGCCATTCCGCTGGTTGCCCGCATCGTCGGCATTGCCGATGCCTTTGACGCCATGACCAGCCACCGGCCCTACCGCGCCGGCATGCCGGTTTCCCGTGCGCTGGACATCATCCGCGATAATCTGGGCAGCCAGTTTGACCGCGCCTGCGGTGCGTGTTTCATCGCGCTGGGCGAGGCGGGCAAGCTGGAACACATCGTCGGTCACAGCGAAGCAGGCATTCCATTGCAGCAATGCCAGGCCTGCGGTCCCATCATCGCCATCCCGCGCCGCGTGCAGGATGGCGACGCCGTGCATTGCCCCTCTTGTGGCGGCGGCTATCGTCTGAGCCGACAAGGGCAGAAACTGGCACTTGCGCCCACCGGCAGCCGCGATCCCTTGCAAGTGCAACGGCCCTCGGTGGACCACGAACTGGTGGCTGAGTTGGTCAAGGAGGCGGCCGCCTGTCTGCCTTCCGCGCGGGAGGGAAGCTGGCTGGCACGGCTGTTTGCCTGAGCCTGGCGTAGCACCGGGCGCACCGATTGTGTCAGCGTCTGTTAAGCACGGGATGTAAGGCTAGAGTTACAGTCGTTTAGCCGGTAGGCTTGATCTCTTTGTCATGGCCGCGATGGCCGTTTTTTGCACCTGATGAACGACGCTTCTGCATCCCTGCGGCATTGCCGCCCTTTTTGGCAGTTCTGGTCGGCCCGCGTGCTGCTGACTGCCGCTTTTCAAATCCTCACCGTGGCCATTGGCTGGCAAGTGTATGCACTGACCGGCAGCGCGCTGGATCTGGGCCTGGTGGGACTCCTGCAATTTCTGCCCCGCGTGCTGCTGGTGCTGGTTACCGGAGTGGTATCTGACCGCTTTGATCGCCGCCGGGTGGTGGCCATCAGCCTGTTTATCCAGATGCTGGCTGCGCTGACCTTGCTGCTGGGTAATTTGGGCATGGGCTGGCAGGTCAGCCGTGAGCTGATCTTTGCCCTGTCGGTGGTGGTGGGCTGTTGCCGCGCCTTTGACATGCCCGCCATGCAGTCGCTGCTGCCTAATATCGTGCCACCGCGCTTGCTGGGGCAGGCGATTGCCATGGCGGCTTCGGCCAATGAGGCCGCCACCATCATCGCGCCGGCACTGGGCGGCTTCCTGTATGCCGTGGGGGCCGAGCTGACCTATGGCTTATCCGCTGCCTGTTTTCTGGCCTGCCTGGCGCTGGTCAGCCTGCTGCCTTCCAGCCGGGTACTGCCTACCGGCCAGCGCGTGTCGCTGGATTCGCTGCTGATGGGGGTACGTTTTATCCGCAGCCGCCCGGATATTCTGGGCGCGATTTCGCTGGACCTGTTTGCCGTCCTGCTGGGCGGGGCAACCGCACTGCTGCCGATTTTTGCTCGCGATATCCTGCATACCGGGCCGTGGGGCCTGGGCCTGCTGCGCTCGGCGCCAGCTGCCGGGGCCTTGCTGATGTCCGCCTGGCTGATGCGCCATCCGATACGCCGTCGCTCCGGGCACATCATGTTTGCTGCCGTTGCTGTCTTCGGCATTGCCACCATCCTGTTCGGCCTGTCCAGCAGCTTCCCGCTGTCCTTGCTGGCATTGATGCTGCTGGGTTCGGCTGATGTCATCAGTGTGGTGATCCGTGGCACGCTGGTGCAGCTGGAAACCCCGGATGACATGCGCGGGCGGGTGAATTCAGTGAACTCGCTGTTTATCGGTGCCTCCAACCAGCTTGGTGAGTTCGAGTCCGGGGTGACGGCAGCCTGGTTCGGTGCGGTGCCTGCGGTGGTGCTGGGTGGCGCGGGAACCTTGCTGGTGGTGGTGCTGTGGATGCGCTGGTTCCCACAACTGGCACGGCGCGATCAATTGGTTTCCTGAGCAGCCTTGCCGCGCAGGCTGGCATCATCCATGCCTTTGGTATATTAATGTCCGACCCGGAGTGTTTATTTCCCGCCGCAGGAGACGCCTCATGCATGCTGTCAGCCCCAAGCTGACCGACTGGTTGTTGCAACTGAACCAGCTTATCCGCCGTTTGCAGGACAGCGGCTACAAACCAACCGCCATTGGTGCCCGCGAGGCCCTGGCCAATGTCACCCGCACACTGGTAAGCCCCGGCCCTGAGATGGCCTGGGTGAATGATGAAATCGTCCATGGGCGCGATTACAGCGTGCCGGTGCGCATTTATCACCCGGCCCCGGATGAGGCGCGGCCCGTGCTGCTGTTCCTGCACGGTGGCGGCCATACCGCTGGCAGCGTCAGTGTGTACGACCCCATCAGTCGCAGGCTGGCAGCAGCCACCGGCTGCGTGGTGGTGGTGCCGGAATACCGGCTGGCACCGGAGAACCCTTACCCGGCGGCATTGCATGATGCTTATGCCGCTGCGCGTGGCGTGTTTGCCGCCCTGCAGGCCCGTGGCCTGCCGTTTGTGCGGCAACTGTCCCTGGCGGGTGACTCTGCTGGTGCGGCGCTGGCGGCCACGGTCAGTGCGCGCTCGCAGCACGATACCGCCTTGCAGATTGCCGCCCAGGTGCTGATCTACCCTAGCCTGGATTACAGCATGAGCTTGCCGTCGATTACCGAAAACGGCGAAGGCTATTTCCTCAACAGCAGCCGCATTGCCTGGTATTTCGACAATTACTTCCAGCACGGCGAGGACCGGCTGGCAGCATCCCCGCTGCACATGACCGTCACGCCGCGCATGCCCGCCACCCTGGTGGTGTCTGCCGGTTTCGACCCGCTGCGCGACGAAGCGCTACGTTATCTGGACAAGTTGCAGGCTGCGGGCGTGGTGTGCGAGCACCTGCATTTTGATGATCTGATCCATGCCTTCCTGAACATGGAGCAGTTGGTCGCCGACGAGTGCGCCCGCACTTACCAGCACATTGCCGGCTTTCTTGAGCAGCAACGGGTTCGGGTAGCCGTGGCACAGCCTTAAGCCTGCAGATGCAGGCCGGCAGGGCGGCATGCTGTGGGTTCAGGCTGGCTTCAGTTCGCGCAGCGTCAGCCACAGCCGGGTGTCAAACTCCAGCTGGTGATAGTGCGGCTCCATGTGACAGCACAGCTGGTAGAAGGCCTTGTCGTGGTTCTTTTCGCGCAGGTGGGCCAGTTCGTGCACCACGATCATGCGTAAAAACGGCTCTGGTGCATCGCGAAACAGCGCGGCAATGCGGATTTCATGCTTGGCCTTGAGCTTGCCACCTTGCACCCGGGATATCTGGGTATTGGTGCCCAGCGTGCCTTTTACCGGATGTTGCTGGCTATCGAACAGCACCTTGGTGGGGGCGGGGGCATTTTTCAGATAGCGCTGCTTGAGCGTGCCGACATACTGATACAGCGCATTATCACTTTGCACCTGATGAGAATCAGGATAGCGGCTGGCCAGCCAGTCGCCCAGGCTACCGTCGTCGAGACGGGCCTGGACCTGGGCCAGCAAACTGGGCGGATAGTGCAACAGGTATTTGAGGGCGGACATGCCGCCAGTGTAGCAAAGCCCTGCCAGGTACGGGCTGCCGGATCAGGCGGCGGCGTGGCCGCTGGCCAGCAGCGCCGGCTGCTTCCAGCGGTAGCACAGCGCAACGGCCTTGCTGCCATCCGGTGCCAGCACGTTTTCCCTATCCACCATTTCACCACCCATGCGATTGTAAAAGCGGCGCGCATCGCTATTGGCCTCGTAAACCCACAGGTGCATCGGTGTGCCAGCCTGCAGCCTGTCTGCCTGGGCGGCGGCTGCTTGCAGCAGGGTGCGGCCTACGCCCCGGCCCTGCTGGCCGGGCAGAACGTGCAGATTATCCAGCAACAGGCCGCGCTCGCTTTCGCCATCCGGCAGCAGGCAGACAAAACCCACCGGCTCGCCCT
Organism: Aquitalea sp. FG25; assembly: GCF_057809375.1. Taxonomy (NCBI): domain Bacteria; kingdom Pseudomonadati; phylum Pseudomonadota; class Betaproteobacteria; order Neisseriales; family Chromobacteriaceae; genus Aquitalea; species Aquitalea sp. FG25. The sequence continues at coordinate 24,734 of NZ_JBMDJV010000005.1, read as the reverse complement.
CCCACAAGGCCAGCAGCACCCACAGGTGATTGTCGTAATGAAAACGGCGTGTCCACATGGTGTGGCGCTCGGTGGGAGCAACGTGGTCCAGGTAGTCGTCGGAGAGGATGCGGCGGTAGCTGTGTTGCCAGCTTTCGGTGTGTAGCCGGGCAATCAGGCCGGCATCGTCAAAGGTGGCCGGGCGCAGGGTCAGCGAAGTCATGGAGCGTGTCAGAGGGGTGTGGATCTTGGAATTTTACGACAGGCAGATGACATTAAGGTTCGGTTTACACACAAATTAACGTGGCTGGCGCAAGGTTTGCTGGCTGATGGGGGGGGACAGGATGATGGAGGTGCGGGTTTCACCCAGATGATTCACGCGGGCAACCAGTGTTTCCAGGTGGGCCACATCACGCGCCAGCAGGCGAAACAGGTAGGAATCCGCCCCGGTAACATGGTGGCATTCCATGACTTCCGGCATGGCCGACAGGATATCCAGCAGTTTTTTCTTGTAGGGTTGGGCTACGGTAATGCCCACCATGGCCGACAGGGTGTAGCCAGCTTTCTGGGGGGCCAGCCGGGCGTGGTAACCCTGGATCACACCGGCTTCTTCCAGCCGTTTCACCCGCTCGGATACCGCCGGCACCGACATTTCCACGGCGCGAGCCAGCTCGGTCAGTGACAGCCGTGCATCCTGCTGCAGGCATTCAAGAATCTTCCAGGCTTTGCCATCAATTTCCATCGTTCGCGTCCTTTTCGGTAAAAAGCCCTTGCTGCCTTAATTTATCAGTTTATACCGTGATCCTGCCTGAAAAATGGCATGTGTCTGCCACTGACAAGCAGGCAGACTGGTGTCATTGAAAGGAGAAATGCCATGACACTGTTTACCTTGTATGGCCAGGCGCTGATTGTGGGGCTGGCTATTGCCGCGCCGGTTGGACCAATTGGCTTGCTGTGCATTGACCGCACGCTGCGGCATGGGCCTTGGGCTGGCCTTGCCACCGGGCTGGGGGCGGCCACTGCCGATGGTCTGTATGCCAGCCTGGGCGCGCTGGGCCTGACGGTGCTGATCCGGCAGCTGACCGCGCTGGCGGTGCCGCTGGCACTGGCAGGAGGGGGCTTTTTGCTGTGGCAAGGGCTGGCAATGTTGCGGGCACCGCAGGGAGAGCCTGCCATGGCCAGCGCCAGGCCAGCTTCCGGCTTGGCGGCGGCGTATGGATCTGCACTGGGTCTTACGCTGGGCAACCCCATGACCATTTTGTCCTTTGTCGCCATTTTTTCCGGCTTAACCGGACAATCCGTCAGCGCTGCCCGCGAAGCCATGGTCATGGTGGCAGGCGTCGTGTCGGGCTCGGCATTGTGGTGGTGTGTGCTGGCTTTTGGCATCGGGCAGTTGCTGCGACGAGCAGGGGCAAGAGCCCGGCGTTGGCTGGACCGTGGCTGCGGCCTGCTGCTGCTGGGCATGGCTGGCTGGATGTGGTGGCAGGCACTGCGGGGATGAGTGGCAAACTGGTTCTGTCATCTGCAATAAAAGTGGATCTGTGATAGAGCCAAATGCGCGTTGATAATGGGCTGATTATCAAGCGGAGAAACTGCCATGCCTACCTTGCGTCTGCCCTATGCCGAATTGTCGGCCCCGGCCCTGCAGCATCTGCGTGCCATCAAGCAACAGCTAGCGGAAAGCCCGCTGGGGCGTAATCTGGTGGAGCTGGTTTACCTGCGGGTTTCGCAGATCAATGGCTGCGCGTTTTGCCTGGACATGCACAGCCGGGCCTTGCGTAGTGGCGGTGAAAGCGCTGCGCGGCTGGATACGCTGGCCGGCTGGCGCTTGAGTCCGCATTTCAGTGCGCGGGAGCAGGCTGCGCTGGCCTGGGCCGAGGCGCTGACCTGGATTGCCGACAGCCATGCCGATGATGCCGTGTACCAGCCGCTGTGCGAGCATTTTTCGGAACAGGAGATCTGTGACCTCACCATGGCCATTGCCAGTATGAATGCGCTGAACCGGCTGGCCATTGCCATGCGCCAATAAGGAGCCTTGCATGAGTCTGTACTGCCCCACTGCATTTCGTGCCGAGGCCAAGTATGCCGCCGAGGTGATGGCGGACAACCCGCTGGCCACCCTGATTACCCCGGCTGGCGTGGAGCCGTGGATCAGCCACCTCGTGTTATTGCCTGATCCGCAGTATCCGGACTGCCTGCTGGGGCATCTGGCGCGGGCAAATCCGCATGCCGAGCTGCTATTCGGGCAGGATAGCGTGGCTGTGTTTACCGGCGTGCACGGCTATGTATCGCCGCGCTGGTATGTGTCCGATGGCATGGTGCCCACCTGGAATTATCGCGTGGCCCATGCCCATGGCCGGGCCGAACCGGTGGCAGGGGATGAACTGTCTGCCTTATTGCAGCAACTGGCCCGCCATTTTGAAGGCCCGGATGGCTGGAGCACCGACACCATGCCGCCAGCGTCCATGGCGGCCATGCAGCGTGGCATCGTGGGGTTCCGTTTGCGGGTGAGCCGCTGGGAGGTCAAGGCCAAGCTGAGCCAGAACCGTTTGCCACAGGATAGACAGGGGGTAATCAGCATGCTGGAACAGGACGATGCGGCAGCACGTCAGCTGGCCGCTGCCATGCCACGGCCCTGAAGGAGGGTGCGGCTTAGTGGGGTACTTTCAGGGCTTCCACTTCCACCAGCACGTTGTGGTTTTCATCCGCTAGCCACAGCTGGCCGTCCTGGATGGTGGCAGTCAGCTGCATGCCGCGCTGGCACAGGGAGGCCAGTTCTGCCTGGGTGGCGGTGCTGATGCGATAGACGCTCAGTTTGTCCAGTTTGGACAGCTTGTTTTCGATCTGCGGCCACCACACCTCGCTGGAGCGGCCACCGTAGGTGTACAGCACCACTTTGTCGGCGCGGCTACAGGCTTTTTTCAGGCGTTTTTCGTCGGGTTCGCCCAACTCAATCCACAGTTCGATTTCCTCGCTGTAATTTTTTTGCCACAGCTCGGCTTCGTCATCGGCGCTCAGGCCTCGGGTGAAACTGAGGGTTTCGCTGGCATTGAGCACAAAGGCCACCAGGCGCACCATCAAACGTTCTACGGTTTCTGAAGGATGTTGTGCCAGGGTCAGGTTGTGGCTGGCATAGTAGCCACGGTCCATGTCGGAAATCGACAGACCAGCTTTGTAAATGGTGGCGGTAAGGGCCATGTAGAGATATCCGGGTTGCGATGTTGGCTGCACATGCGTCGGCGCGGCGGACGGCCTGTGCAGGCGTATGGACTTATTGTTCAGGCTGGCTGATGCACAGCAGGCTTTCGCCTTTCCAGTTGATGCTGGCTTCCTTGCCGCGAATGATGAATTCGACATTCTGACCGGCATAGCGGGCGCCGCCGGTCACCAGTTCCTGCTGATGCAGGATGGCCTGGCTCTTGCCGCGCACCAGTCGGGCCGTGGCGGGCTTGGTACGGTAAAAGGTGGCCAGCACATCATTGTTGCCGCCACCGCCGCACAGGTAATGCAGTGGTGTCAGCGAGGGGGCCAGCTCCCAGCTGGCCTGTAATTCGGTAATACGCTGGATATAGATATCCCCCAGGCACATATGGGGGTTTTCATTCTTCATGCAGTCTTTCAGGTTGTGCACCCAGTGGCGCTGTTCCTGTTGCAGCTTGCTTACGCTCAGGGCACCTGCCGGTGTCTGCCGGGCTTTGTCCATGGCCTGGGTGTATACCTTGTCCAGCCGGTTGCCCAGGCGGATCAGGCCCTCATCCTGGCACAGCATGGTTTCCATGGCATTGGCCGGCTTGTTGCAGTCAAAGTCGGTGGCCTGCACGATGGAAATGGGTGGCTGAACCGGGGGAGCGGCCTGGCGCATGCCGCTGGTATTGCCCCCTCTTGCCTTGTCCTGCCCGGTACCAAGCGAATGCGAGCCGTTCAGGGCGTGAGCCAGGCCGGGTGCAAGCAGCAGCCAGATGACGGCAATGGGTACGGAGCGGATGTTGGGCATGCATTATTGTGCCATGCGCAGCGTTGTTACGCTGCATCAATCCGCAGGACAATTTCCCAGCATGGACAATTGTCTGTAAACTCGCCGGCTTTCGCGTCTTGCCAATCGGCGCACAATGCAGGCTCCATCCCGGGGCTGGCCGCATGAATTTCAACCGTTTTCCGTCAGCCTAGATTGGTGTCGCTTACTGCGATCAGGCAGTCGCAGGAGTGCAGTATGTCCGATTTGACCTTTGCAGATCTTGGCCTAGCCCAGGATTTGTTGCGTGCTGTAGCTGATACTGGCTATACCGTTCCCACCCCGATCCAGGCGCAAGCCATTCCCCAGGTATTGCAAGGGGGCGACCTGCTGGCCGCCGCCCAGACCGGTACCGGCAAGACCGCCGGCTTTACCCTGCCGCTGCTGCAGCTGCTGATGGCCAACCCTTCACGCCAGGCAGGCAAGCCGCGTGCGCTGGTGTTGACCCCCACGCGTGAGCTGGCCGCCCAGGTGGAGGAATCGGTACGCGAGTACGGCAAATACCTGCCGCTCAAATCCATGGTGATGTTTGGTGGTGTCGGCATCAACCCGCAGATTGCCGCCCTGCGCAAGCCGGTGGACATTCTGGTGGCCACGCCGGGCCGTCTGCTCGACCATGTCAGCCAGCGCACGCTGGATTTGTCGGCAGTGGAAATCCTGGTGCTGGACGAAGCCGACCGCATGCTGGACATGGGCTTCATCCACGATATCCGCAAGGTACTGGCCCTGTTGCCGACCAAGCGCCAGAACCTGCTGTTCTCGGCCACCTTCTCCGATGAAATCAAGACGCTGGCCGACAAGCTGCTCAACCAGCCCAAGCTGGTGGAAGTAGCCCGCCGCAATACCACCAACGAGCTGGTGGATCAGCGCGTGCATCTGGTGGATCGCGACAAGAAAACCGATCTGCTGATCAAGCTGATCCGCGATCACAACTGGTATCAGGTGCTGGTGTTCACCCGCACCAAGCACGGTGCCAACCGTCTGGCCGAGAAACTGGACAAGATTGGCATTCCGGCGGCGGCCATTCACGGCAACAAGAGCCAGAATGCCCGCACCCGTGCACTGGCAGATTTCAAGAGCTCCGCCTTGCAGGTGCTGGTGGCTACCGATATTGCCGCCCGTGGCCTGGATATCGATCAGCTGCCGCACGTGGTCAACTTTGAGTTGCCCAATGTGCCGGAAGACTATGTACACCGTATTGGCCGTACCGGCCGTGCCGGCAGCCCGGGTGAAGCCATTTCCCTGGTCTGTGTGGACGAATTCAGCTTCCTGCGTGAAATCGAGAAGCTGACCAAGCAATCCATCGCCCGCTTTACCGTGCCGGGTTTCGAGGCCGACCTGAACGTGAAGCCGGAGCCGATTCCCATGGGCGGTAACAGTGGTCGTGGTGGTCGCAGTCAGGGTGGTGGTGGTCGTCAAGGCCAGGGTGCGCGTCAGGGTCAGGGCGCAGGCAAGCCGCGTCACGAGCAGCAAGCCAAGCCCACCGGCCATGGCCATCGCAGCCCGGCCGGTACTACCCCGCGCAACAAGCCGGCCGCACCGCGTCAGCAAGCCGCCGCCCAGCCGCAGGGTACCCGCCAGCCGCAAGCGGCCAAGCCGGCCAGTGGCCAGCAACAGCAACGTCGCAGCCAGCCGGCACGTCAGGTATCGGCCTTGTTGTCTCCCGCCAAGCGCTGATCCGGCGCTCGTTGGCAAGTCCTCCGGTGAACAGACTTGCTGCTACCTGCCGGGGCCCGTATGCTCAAACATGCGCGTCCCGGCAATCATTTACATTTACATACAACGTCATCAAGCCTGGACCGTCGCGGGGAAGTCTGGCGCAGCTGCGTCAGTGACTAACGATTTGTGATACGGAGCAGGGCATGAGGCATTGGCTTGTGAACCATGCCGGCCAGACATGGCCGTGGTTCATTGGGTGTGCATGTTTGCACGTCATGCTGCTGGCCTGGGCAATGCCTGTCCACGCACAGCGCGCGCTCCCCTTGCAAGACGGGCAGATGGCCATTGTTCTGGGCTCGGATGACTGGCCGCCTTATATCGGTGGCGGGCTGCCGGATTACGGCATCCTGTCGCGGGTGGTGACGGCGGCGTTTGCCCGCAGCAAGGTGACGGTCAGCTATCGCTTTCTGCCAAATAACCGCAGCCTGCAATCCGCCCGCAACGGCATGGTAGATGGCAGCCTGGGCTGGGCACCCAGCCCGGATCGTCTGCAAGACCTGCTGTACAGCCAGCCAGTCATGTCGGCCCGGATGGTGTTCTTCCAGCGCAAGGCCCATGCAGTGCACTGGACTCAACTGTCTGATCTGGCCGGCCTGCGTATTGGCGTCACCATTGGCAATTATTATTCCGCCGAATTCGACCGGCTGACGCGGCAGGGCATCCTGCATACCGATGGCGTTGGCGATGATCTGAGCAATTTCCGCAAGCTGCTGGCGCAGCGCATTGATCTGTTCCCCATTGAAGAGGAAGTCGGCCAGTTTTTACTGTCCCGTCATTTCTCACCCCGCGAAATACGGCAGCTGGAGCGCACCCAACCCTTCTGGATGGCCCCCATGCACGTGGTGATCTGGCGCAAGCATCCGCGTGGTGCCGAGCTGATTGCCCGCTTCAACCGTGGACTGCTGGCCTTGCAGTGCAGCGGCGAGTTTGACCGCTTGGTGCGGGAAACACGCCAGGCATGTCTGCGCAGCAGCACTCAGCCATCGGACGGGGGGGAGTAATGGGCGATCATCGCTTCGGCCTCCTGGAGTAGTCGGAGCGACAGCTCGTCATCGGTCACCGCGCGTGACAGCAGCAAGGCACCCACCATCAGGCTGAGCTGAACCGCTGGCGTGAGTGGATTGCTTGCTACGCTGCCATCCTGTGCGGCTGCCTGGCCCAGGGTATCCAGCTGTTGTTGCAGGCCGGCGGTAAAAGCCTGCCGCGCCTGCGTGGTATGCCGGCTCAGTTCCCCGGCCAGGGCGGCAGCAACGCAGCCGGTATCGGGAAAGTCACGGTGCTGGATGCTCAGGTAATGCTGGGCTACGGCCAGGCGCTGCTGGCCGGCTGCGGCCTGTTGTATCTGCTGCTGCCATTGTTGGCTGGTGTATTCCATCGCCTGACGACAGGCCTGGGCGACCAGATCTTCCTTGTCCTTGAAGTGCCAGTAAAAACCGCCATGCGTCAGGCCAAGATCGGCCATCAGGTTGGCAATGCCTACTGTGGCAATGCCTTCAGAGCGGAAGCGCATGGTGGCCATGTCCAAAATACGCTGGTGGATGGCGGTTTTGTGTTGTTTGTCATAGCGCATATTGGCTGCCTGATTGATTCACTTAATTTTATATTATGAACATCATATAAATAATTGCTAAATGAATCAGCAAGATAGCGCAGGTGATTTGACATGTTCCAAGGGTCAGGTGGGCTTGTATTGTGAGCGGCGGCTCTCTATTCCTTAGTTTCAGCAGCCCATTTCATGATCAGGAGCGAGCAGATGGTGCTCAAACAGCGGGATTTTCGCCATATCGTCGAACATGCCAACGATGCCATCGTGGTGACCGAAGGGCGGCCGCACACCGAGCCCGGGCCAAGGATTGTCTACGTCAACCATGCCTTCTGCCAGCTGTGTGGCTATGACAGGGCGGAAATCCTGGGCCGAAGCCCGCGTTTTCTGCAAGGCCCGGAAACCGACCGGAACGTGCTGCAGAATATTCGTTCCGCACTGGAAGAAACCAGGCCCATCCGTCTGCAGCTGCTCAATTACCATAAGTCAGGGCGCGCCTATTGGGTTGAGCTGAGCATCATGCCCTTGCTGGATGATGCTGGTAACGCCAGCCACTATGTCGCCATCCAACGGGATGTGACCCAGTGGCATAGTCTGCATGAGGCGCTGTATCTGCTGGCGGTAACGGATGAACTCACCGGCCTGTTCAACCGACGCATGTTTGTTGATGTCGGCAATAAATACCTGAATCTGGCCCGGCGACACGGCACGCCGCTGTGCGTGGTGATGCTGGATCTGGACCATTTCAAGCAGGTCAATGACTGTTATGGCCACCAGACGGGAGACCAGTTGCTGCAGCTTGTCGGACGGGTGCTGGAGAAGGGCATACGCGACAGCGATATTGCTGGCCGGCTGGGTGGCGAGGAGTTTGGCATCCTGCTGCCGGATACCGCACAGCAAGATGCCTTGCTGGTGGTACGACGCATACAGGCCCTGTTGCATAGCGAGTGTCGCCAGACCAATCTCCCCGCCGGGGCCTGGGTAACGGTCAGCATCGGCCTGAGCATGCTTGGCAGCGCCGATTCCCGGCTGGACAGCATTTTGCAGCGTGCCGACCAGGCCTTGTATGTGGCCAAGGAAAGGGGCCGCAACCGCATCGAAATCAGCAGCTGACTTGCCATCCTGGCGGATACGCGTTGCAATGCAGCCATGTCGTCAACTGCACATCCGGCCATGCCGCTGGCCATCTACCATTCCCGATCGCAGCAGCGCATTGCCCGCATGCCGGTGCTAAAAGCCCTGCTGGTTGCGGTCATCGAAGGCAGCAAGATCATCCATACCACGGCAGGTGAGCTGGTTTGCCCTGCCGGGCAGTGGCTATTGCTGCCAGCAGGCCAGGAACTGATGCTGACCAATCAACCTGATGCCCATACCGGACAGTATCTGGCACTGGCGCTGGCGCAGGAGACCAGCTGGCTGCAGCGGTTTCATCGCCTGTATGGGCATCTGCTGCATGAGGCAGCACCAGACAAGCCGGTGATGCAGCCGGGCAGCGCCAGCCAGCAGGCCATGCAGCACTTGCTGGCCGTACAAGAAGGCGGTGATGGCCCGCTAGACATGGCATTGGCAGAACATGCCTGGCAGGGCCTGATGCTGGCCCTGCTGCAGCAAGGCCAGGGGCGCAGCATCCTGAGACTGCCTGCGCATGATACCCGCCAGCAATTGCAATCCCTGTTCAGTGTTGACCCAGCGCATCACTGGACGCCAGCCTGCGTGGCGCAACGGCTGGCCATGAGCGAGGCCACCTTGCGGCGCCGGCTGGCAGCGGAGTCGGTCACCTTCAGCGGTTTGCTGACTGAAATCCGCCTGGCGCATGCGCTGGCATTGGTCATGACGGGCTATCAATCCATGCTGGAGGTTGCGCTGGCGGTGGGATATCAGTCCCCCTCCCGTTTTGCTGCCGCATTTCGCCGGCGTTTCGGCCTGACGCCCAGTGCCTTGCGTGCCACCCGTGGCAGTATGAGCGCCATGGGCGACAAACTGCGCGCAGCAGGCGCGTCGGGATGAGCGCGCTTGCCTAGAATGGGTGTTGGCGGCAGGAGATACATGCCTGCACGGAACCATGCTAAGCGGAGGAAAATCATGCGCGATTATCTGTGGACCGGCCTTGTGCTGGCTGCCTTGTGTAGCGCTGCACAAGCTTTCGAGCTGGACAGCCCGGATATCAAGGCCGGGGGGAATTTGTCGCGGCTGCAGGAGTACCAGGGTTTTGGCTGTAGCGGTGGCAATACCTCGCCAGCCTTGCGCTGGCGGGATATTCCTGCGGGAACCCGTAGCCTGGCCGTCACCGTCTATGACCCCGATGCACCCACGGGCAGTGGCTGGTGGCACTGGGTGGTGTTCAATCTGCCGGCAGCAAGCCAAGGATTACCGGCCGGCGCGGGCAGTGCCGATGGCCATCTGCTGCCTGCCGGTGCGGTCCAGAGTCGCACCGATTATGGCCAGGCTGGCTTTGGCGGTGCCTGCCCGCCGCAAGGCGACAAACCTCACCGCTATATTTTCACCGTTCATGCGCTCAAGGTGGAAAAGCTTGACCTGCCCGCTGATGCAATGCCCGCGCTGGTGGGATTCATGCTGCATGCCAATAGTCTGGGGCAGGCCAGCTTCACGGCGCGCTATGGACGGCACTGAGCCGACCGGCCTGCAGTAAGGTGCTGTAACGTAGCGCTTCGGCTGGTGGCAAGAATGCGTCGCCAGCCACTTTCCGGTCTTGAAAAAGCACTTCCTTGACCGGCTTTGCCGCAAGCAAATGGTGCTGATCTGTTCGATCAGTACCACAGCCAGACGGTGCACTGAACGATTCCGTGGATTTATCCCGTTGTCTTGGCTATTCTTGCTGCCCATGCCGCGACACAAATGGCGCCTTCCGGTTGCTCTGTCTCGGTTTCATGGGGAGTGGCCATGTTGATATCTGGCAAATCAGTGAAGCCGTGGCTGGGGCGCCTGGCGCAAACCTTGCTGCATGCACTGTTGTTGTGGCTGCTGGTGTGGTTGACCTTGCAGTTGCCGTACTCGGTAGAGTTTGGCGCACTGGCCTTGCCCTTGTGGCTGCCTGCTGGCCTGGCGCTGGCGCTGGGGGTGGCACAGGGCTGGCGCTGCTGGCCCGGCCTGCTGCTGGGGTTTTCCCTGGCCAATACCATGCTGCTGCAGCATGACGTTGCCCATGGGCTGGCACTGGCTGCGGTGCAGAGCCTGTCTCCGCCGCTGGCAGCTGGCTTTTTGCGATCTCGCCTGCAACATACCCCGCCGTTCTACCGCCTGTCGCGCGTACTGCTATTTCTGTGGTGCGGTGTGCTGGCCAATACCTTGCTCTCGGTCCTGCTGGCACATCTGGTGCTGGACTACAGCGTTCTGCCTGTCGGGGCCTCCCGCTGGCATGCCTTGTTTTCGCGCTGGCTGGGTGAGGTAAATGGCATTCTGGTGCTGACACCGCCGATATTGTTCCTGCTGCTGGATGCACCGGTCCGCTCGACCAGCAATCCCGCACGCTGGCTGGAAAGCGTATTGCTGACCTTGACTAGCGTGTGCCTGGCCGTGGTGGAGTTCATCGTTGCTGACTTCCGTCACGGGGTGGCGGCAGCGCTGTGGCCCTTATTTTCTATTGCCCTGATGTGGGTGGCATTCCGCTGCCGGCTGGCACTGGCTTACTGTTTGCATGGCGTGATTGTGCTGTTGGCCTTTGTTGGTGTGCTGCTGCATAACGGCCTTGCCTATCAGGATGCGGGGATGAGTGGCATTGCCGCCGCTGGCATGCTGTTGCTGGTGCAGTCGCTGGCCTTGCTGGTGTTTGGTGCGCTGGTGGCAGAGCGCCGCTTTGCCGAGGACTGGTTGCGCCGTGCCAACCAGACACTGGAGGCCAAGGTGGCAGAGCGCACCCAGCAGCTGGCGCAAAGCGAGGCCAGGCTAAAGTTGATGGCTGATGCATCGCCCTTTCCCATGGTGATGAACAATCTGGATGGCGGCGGGCTGATTTATGCCAACGCGCAGGCCGAAAGCCTGTTCAAGTGCCGGCTGGATGAGCTGGAACACCGGGTACAGGATTTTTATGTCGATCAGGAAACCCGCAAACAGGTTTCCACCCTGCTGCATGTACATGGGGCGGTGCGTGATCACGAGGTCAAGCTGCATGATGCCGAGGGCCGGCAGTTCTGGGCGCTGGTGTCCTGTTCGGTGGTGCACAGCGACCAGGCTCTGTATGTGATCAGCGGCATCAACGACATCAGCGAACGCAAGCGGCTGGAGCGCAGTCTGCACGAGGCCAATGACGCCTTGCGCCAACATGTGGCCGAAATCGAATCGCTGCATGTCGGCCTGCGCGAGCAGGTAAGGCGTGACCCCTTAACCGGCCTGTTCAACCGCCGCTACCTGGATGAAATCCTGCCGCGCCTGCTGGCGCACATGCTGGCCTTGAACGGGACCGTGGCGGTGTTGATGCTGGATGCCGATCATTTCAAGCGCATCAATGATCATTACGGGCATCAGTGTGGCGATGCCGTATTGGCGGCATTGGGTGCCTTCCTGCGCGACCGCTTCCGCAGTGGCGATGTAGTGTGCCGCTATGGTGGCGAAGAGTTTTGCATCCTGATGCCGGGCATTGCACTGGAGGCCGCCAGTGACAAAGCCTGGCAGCTGTGCGAGGCCGTACGCCAGCTGCCTATCCAGGCGGCAGAACATCGCCTGCACCTTACCTTGTCAGTCGGGCTGTCGGTTTGCCCGCTGCATGGCGAAGATCCGGAAAGCCTGATCCATGCTGCCGACGCGGCCTTATATCAGGCCAAGGCACAGGGGCGTGACCGGGTTTGTCTGGCGCATTCCGGTCAGCCTGCCTTGTCCTGAGCCAGGGTGTGCCATTGCTTGGCACCCATTTCCAGCCACCAGGCCAGGCTGGCCAGCAGCACGCCAACCAGCAGCGTGTCGGCCACCCGCTCTACCACGCCATGCTGTACCTGCGTGACCGGCATGGCTGACAAGACCAGCAGGGTGAGTCCGGCGATAAACCAGCGGAAGCTGCGCTGCATCAGCATCAGGGCGGTGGCAAGCGACAGGCACAGAATCAACATGTGAATGGTCGGTGCCGGCTGCCACCAGGCCAGGGCAGCGGCCATCACCCCCCCTGCCAGCGTGCCATACACTCTTTCTTTTACCAGCCAGATCATGCGTTGCGGGGATGGGTCGATAATGCCGACCACCAAGACCGGCAGCCACCAAGTATGTGGCAGATGCATGCGGGCAGAGGCCAGCCAGGCCAGGCATCCCCATAACACCAGATGCCAGGCATAGCGCCGGGTATCTGCCGTTGATGCGCCGGGCAAGATGCGCTGCCAGCCACGCAGGCCCCAGTGGCCCAGCATCAGCCTGTACAGGGCACCGGCAAGGGCCAGCAGCGCATGCAGGCCGGCTGGCAAGCCCTGTGATGGCATCATATTGCTCAACAGCAAGCAGAACACCCAGAACTGCATACCCTTATGCAAGCCGCGCCGGGCGGCCACCGCCATCAACAGCAACATGACGGCCAGCACCGGTAGCATCATCCAGCTGTGTCCGGCATAAGCATGGCCCAGCCATTGCATGGCAGGCAGCCCGGCCAGCGAGGGCAGGCTCAGCCGTCTGGCCAGCAGCACGATCATCATTGAATAGGCTGCGCTCAGCGTAAACGGAAAGATCCAGCTGGCAGGCTGGTTGCAGATGGCAATCAGCACCGCAGGCATAAACAGCAGTGTGCTGGTGCTCACGGCACGCATCAGGCGAAAGCGTTCGTGGCGGATGGTGGCAAGGCCGCGCAGGGCCAGGCGTGGATAAGTCATCAGGGTGATTCCTGCAGCTGGTGCGCGTGGCGGTGGTTTCATCATAGGCAAGCACGCAGGCGGGGGCATCACTCGGCGGTTGCCATGCTGCACATTGGGTGGCGTGCTAACATTTCACCATGGAACTCTACAGACTATTGCAACAGCAAGGCTTCGGCAGCCGCAAGGAATGCCGCAAGATGGTGGAATACGGGCTGGTGGAAATCAACGGTGACGTGGCCGAAGATTACCGGCAGGAATGGGCTGCGGAAGATATCGACGAACTGGTGGTCGATGGCGAGCCCTGGGCGCTGCAGACGGGCTCCATCTACGTGATGCTGCACAAGCCCGACGGCTACGAAACCTCGCACAAACCCATGCACCACCCCAGTGTGTATACCTTGCTGCCCTGGCAGTTTGGCAATCTGGGCATTTCGGCTGTCGGAAGGCTGGATGTCGATACCACCGGGCTCTTGCTGCTGACCAACGACGGCCAGTTTGTGCATGCATTGAGTTCACCCAGGCGCCATGTCCCCAAGTGTTATGAAGTCACCCTCAAGCACCCGGTGGCGGATGAGTTGGTGCGGCACTTGCTGGCCGGGGTATTTCTCAAGGATGACAACGAGAAAGTTGCTGCTGATCAGGTAGAGGTGGTGGACGAGATAACCATCCGCATGACCATTACCCAGGGAAAATATCACCAGGTGAAGCGTATGGTGGCAGCGGCGGGCAACCGGGTGATGGATTTGCATCGACTCTCGGTTGGTGCGGTGCAGCTGGGTGAGCTGGACGAAGGGCAGTGGCGCTATCTGGAGGCCGGGGAGTTGGCCAGTTTTGGTTTTGCCTTGGCAGAATAAAACCGCACAGCCTGACGGCTAAAGCAGCTGGTGCAGTTTCTGCATGGCTTCACGCATGCCGCTGACACTTTCGATGTGGGTGTAGCCCAGACTGCGTAGCTGGGCTGCCGCCAGTTTTGCTCGCTCACCGGTGCGACAGTACAGGGTCAGCGGTGTTGCCGGGTCTGGAATGGTGCTGGCCACCTGTTGTTCCAGTTGCTCCAGTGGCAGAGAGCGCGCGCCGGGAATGTGTTCGGCACTGAACTCTTCACTCGAGCCGACATCAATGACCAGCCGGCTGGTGCTACTGAGCATGCGGTGGGCAAAGGCCGCAGCAGTCACGCCGCCCAGCAGGGCTCCAAAAAGATGTTTCATTGTCCTTGCCTGTCCCGTTTTTGTGCTGGTAACCAGCTGGCACACTCTTCTTCCATGATCCAGTTTTACATGCATTTGCCATGGGGCGCATTGTGGCAATTACCTAGTCGAAAGTTAAAATAAGTAAACGCTTGTTTTGTTGTGGGTGTAGTAGCGGTTGTCGCTGCTAGTGCGCCGGTGTGAATTCCCCCTTCCTGCCCTTTTCTTGATGGGCTGCCCCTGTCGTCTCCTCCTCCTCAGATTTCCATTGCCGCTTCTGTAAGCCGCACAACTTGTCTGACGCCACACCCTGCAAGACGCGCTCTCTCATGCAGAGTGCACTTTCTGGCTGCTGGCCAAGGTCTACTCCTGTTGCCGGCATGTAAGCCGGTTGTTTCTACGATGGGGTGATTACGTGTTTTCCTTCTGCCATCCCCAGAGGTGTGGGGCAGAGGTTTATCGCACGGCGTGCTGGCTCTTTTGCGCTGTGCCGAAATCGGCAAGGGAACCTGAGCTTTTGCTGCAAAATCTTAATTCATTGCCGTATTTTTCAGGATGAAAACGCGTGTTTTTCTTACATAAAAAATCAATCAAACATTAAAATGTAATTTATTTAATGAAATACATAATAAATATACGTAATTTCGATGATGAAACTGGCAGGTGCGCTGCGGCGCAAGCCTGCGCGGGCGACAGGTGCGGGACGCAAGGTAGGCCTGTTATCTGTAGTGCTATCAAGTAGGCGCGAGTTGGCCGGAGTAAGTCAGACGAGGAGCTTATGCAGGCTTTGCGCCGCCATGCAGCTCAAGCAGATGAGATGGTGTGAACCGGGTGGTCACATAGGTGCAGTGTCCATGACGGTGCCAGCAGCCAAGGCAGTGACTGGCCATGGACCAGATAGCCAGGGAGGCGGTTGGACTGAGCAACATCGGCGTAAGGACGTAAAAAAGCCCGACTTGCGGGTCGGGCCATACGGGGGATGTAAGGATGCCGGAAATCAGGCAGTCACCGATGCGGTGTGCTTCTCTTCTACCATCCGGTCCAGCAGTTGCAGCACTTCTGCGCTGTCCTGCTCCATGGCGCGCATGTGGCGGATGATGGCTTCTTCATCGAGATGTTCTTTGTTGGCCGCTGTTGAAATGGCGCTTTCAATGCTGTTGTCCACCTTCTGGTCGGGTGTGGCCAGCTGGCTCAAGGCACGGGTATTGCCAAAGCTGTTGTGCCCTTCGCTTTGTCGCCATGTTGCCAGATGGCTGCCATGGGCGATGGCTGCGCCTTCCTCGATCGCGTGGTAGGCCATCTGCTTGTGCATGACATGTCCTACTTTTTGTAGTGAAACCTGCGACATGTCGCGCACACGCTGTACCTGGCCAAGCACGGTGTCGGATTGCTCTGCCAGCGTGGCAAAGCGGTTGCGGAATGATTCGACTGATGACTTCACTTCTGCCGCAACCGCGCCGGCTTCTCCTGCTCGGGAGTGCATGTCGCTAATGCGGCTGGACAGGCTGCCCAGCACGGATTGCACGCGGTGGGCGGTGTCCTTGCTGCGCTCTGCCAGCTTGCGTACTTCATCGGCTACCACGGCAAAGCCACGGCCCATTTCGCCGGCGCGTGCGGCTTCGATGGCGGCATTCAATGCCAGCAGATTGGTCTGGTCGGCAATGGCGGAAATGGCGGCCAGCGATGATTCGATACCCGTCCATTCATGCGCCAGGGCGCTGCTGGCTTCGTTCATGCTGACAACGCTGCCGGCAATGGTGTCCATGTGGCTGGACAGCAATACTGCGCTATCCAGGCTTTCGCGCGAGGCACTGGCGGTATCCCGGGTAATGCTGGAAACCTGATCCATTGCGGTGCTGATAACGGTGAGGTCAGTCTGATTGCTGGCCAGGTTATCGCGCAGATGCGGGTTGTTCAGCGCGGCTAGCTGGGAGGACAGACGGTTTTTGCGGATATAGCCGTCATTGTCGGCCATGGCCTGGATGGCACTGTCCACATTGCGAAGCGATTCGGCAAACATGCCCGGCAGGCCTTGGCTGAGCGGGCGGCGCGTGTAGTCGTTTTGGCTGACGCGATGGAAGCTGGTGTTGATTTCCTTGAAATAGGTTTCTACCAGATCAAGAAAATCATTCAGCTCCCAGGCCACCAGGCCAACTTCACCCATATCGCGTGTGCGGGATGCCCGGTGGTGCAGTTCGCCCTCACAGGCATAGCCCAGTTGCTCGTGCAGGGTATTGAGCACGGCAAAGATACGGCTGCTACCCAGCCAGATCAGTGTGGATAAGACGAGCGAAAGCAGCACTAGAAACACCTCGACGGCCAGTCGCCAGCTATCGGGGAGTAATAGTGAGGCCAGTACGGTACAGATGGTGAGTATGTTGAAGCCAATCAACCAGAAGCCAAGTCGGGTACGCAGAAAGGGAGAGTGTGAGCGGCGAGCCATCATGTGGATTTCCCGGCGGTAAGGTGGGGGTCGAGCAGGGAGAGTACAAAGCTTTCATAGCTGTGGCCTTGCTTGGCCAGCTCGGCCAGCAACCACTCCATCGAAGTATCGGGTGCCGTTGCCTTGTTGTGAGTGCTTTCCAGCTGGCACATGCGGGCGTAAATGGGAATCACGGTTTCCACTGCCCGGCGGCCGGGCGGGCGGCGTACCGAGAAATAGCCTTCCAGCTTGTTTTTGCTATCGTAATCCGGTGTGATGTTGGCAAGCACCCAGTAGTAATTGCCGCTGGCGGTATAGTTTTTGACTACCCCAAAGAATTCGCGCCCGGCCTGCAGGGTTTTCCACATCAGGCGGTATACCCCGCGTGGCATGTCCGGGTGGCGAATCAGGTTATGGGGCTTGCCTAGCAGCTCGCTTTCCGGATATTCAGCCAGTTGCATGAATACACGATTGGCATAGGTGATATGCCCGGTGCTGTCGGTTTTGGTGACAATCAGTTCATCGTCTTCCAGCTGCACTTCCCGACTGTTTTGTGGTCTGATCTGGCTCGTCATGTGGGCTTCCGCAAGAATATCCGCTGAGGATATGTCAATTCAGTAGTTCTACCGAGAACTTTACTTAGTTGTGGCGAAAGATTTCATGACAGCGATCAGCTTTTTTAAGTTTTCCGTCAGAATGCTGCGGTTACCCGCTATAAATCCGCCCACATCCGCAGCAGGTTGTGATAGTTGGCGGTCAGGGTGACCAGCTCGGCGGTATCGCCAAGCTGCTGACGCAGTTGGGAAATGGCCATGTCCATGTCAAACAGCAGGCTGCGTTTTGCGTCGTCGCGAATCATGCTTTGCGTCCAGAAGAACGAGGCAATGCGTGCACCGCGCGTTACCGGTTCTACCCGGTGCAGGCTGGTGGAGGGATAGAGCACCATATCGCCAGCAGGCAACTTCACGCTATGCAGGCCATAGGTGTCTTCCACCACCAGTTCACCCCCATCGTATTCATCAGGCTGGCTGAAAAACAGGGTGCAGGATACATCGGTGCGTATCCAGCTTTGGTCAAAGGGGTGGCTGCGCACGGCATTGTCCACATGATTGCCAAAATCCATGCCGCCCTGGTAGCAATTGAACAGGGGCGGGAACACGGTTTTGGGCAGTGCTGCCGAGAAAAACAGCGTGTTGCGCTTGAGGGCGGCTTCCACCATGGCTTGCAGTTCGCGGGCCGTGTCCAGGTGCTGGGGCAGTTGCAGATTGCGTTTGACCTGCGCGGACTGGCTGCCTGCGGTAATGCGGCCATCGGCCCAGTCAGCCTGACTGAGCAGCATGCGGCCATGGGCCAGTTCTTCGGGAGTCAGGACATTGGGGATATGTAGCAGCATGCCGTGTTCGCTTTGTGTTGGGGCGTTAAAACCCTGCACAGCTGCCGGTGGCTGGTGTGCAGGCATCAGGCGCAGACGCTGTCAGCATGTTTCATGCATGCCGACAGGCTGGCTTATCTATCTATATAGATTTATCAATACTTCAGGCCGATGGTCAGCTGGGCTTCGCGTGGGGTTCCCACGGTGGCATGGCCGGCATAGGCACCGTCGTAATAGGTTTTATTGGTCAGGTTGTTCAGGTTCAGCTGCAGACGATAGTGCTTGGTTTCATAGCTGAGCATGGCATTGCCCACCGTGTAGGACGGCAGATACAGCGTGTTGGTCTCGTTGGCATAGCGCTTGCCGACATAGGTGGCACCAATGCCGCCGGTTATTTCGTCGGTAAACTTGTAGGTGGTCCAGATATTGGCGGTGGCGCGCGGGGTGTAACGCGGCATCTTGCCGGTGGTGCTGTTTAGGCCCGGCGCGGCTTTGTCGATCTTGGAATCCATGAAGGTGACACCGGCAAAGATTTCCCAGCGCTCGGTCAGGCGGCCGCTGCCTTCCAGTTCAATCCCGTTGGTGTGACGCTTGCCGGACAGCGTAACCAGGGTGGTGTCGTCCGGGTCGGTATTGCGTTCATTGGTTTTCTCGATACGGAACAGCGCAGCACGCAGGCTGGCATCGCCATCCAGCAAGTCCCATTTGGCACCCAGTTCGATATTGCGGTTTTTCTCCGGGTCTACCTTGGCGGTGGCCTTGTCCAGCGCATAGGTTTCACCCGACGGGTTGAACGAGGTGCCATAGCTGAAGTAATAGGACTGGGCCATGTCCGGCTGCCAGATCAGGCCGCTGCGCCAGCTCCACACATTATCTGTACGCGACAGGTCGTAGGTGTTGCTGCTGTTTACGCCGCCGTTGGAATTGAAGCCGCGCACATTGTAATCACCTTCAAAGCGGTCAAAGCGCGCACCCAGCACCGCTTTCCACTGCCGGGTCAGCTCAATGGTGTCCATGCTGTACAGCGCCATGTCGCTGGCCTGGAACTTGGTATTGCTGCTGCGATAGCGTGCGGTGTTGATGGCCGTGGAGGAAACCGGGTTACCAATCGTGGTGGTAGGCAGGGTGTTGAGCAGGGTGTAACGGCTGGTATCGGACAGCTCGTAAGTCAACTCCAGCCCGGTCAGCAGGGTGTGGCGAATATCGCCGGTGGAAAAACGCGTGGTCAGGTCGGTCTGGTTATTGACGGACTGGTCAACGCCATCGCGCATCGGCTTGCTGCGGCGCATCAGGCCGGTGGCGCTGGTGTCGGTGCTGGCCAGGCGCGGGGCGGTAGGGCTGACATCACGCCAGAAGCGATTATAGCGCAGCTGGTTGCTCAGCTCGGTGCCGTTGCCAAAATCGTGGGTCACCTTGGCCGTAACGATATCAGCGGTGGTTTTTTCGTAATCACTATCAAAGCCGTAGAACTTGCTGCGGTCCACGCTCAAGGGCTCGCGCGTGGCCGCGTTGTACGGCACGCCGTAGTCCGGGACGTTATTTTCTTCCTGGTGCATATAGGACAGCACCACCGTGGTGGGTTCGCCCAGACCAAAGGCAACCGAGGGGGCGATGCCCCAACGCTCACTCTTGGCGGCACCACGGTCGCTGCCGTCGTGGGTATCCATCAGGTTCAGCCGTACTGCGGAGTGATCGCCGGTCATCTGGTTGATGTCGGCAGTTACGCGCTGGTAGTCATTGGTGCCGAGGGTGAGGTCGCCTTCCAGCTTGCTACCCAGATAAGGCGCTTTGCTGACCTGATTCACCACCCCGCCGGTGGAGCCTCGGCCAAACAGCATGGAGCTGGCGCCTTTCAGCACTTCCACTTTTTCATCATTAAAGGCATCGCGGTTGTATTGGCCAATATCGCGCATGCCATCGCGGTAGGTATCGGTGGCGGCCGAGAAGCCGCGAATCACCACCTGGTCGCCACTGCGGCCGCCTTCGCCAGCGGCAAAGGTGATACCGGGAACATTGCGCAATGCGTCCTTGAGGGTAGCCACGCCCTGATCCTGCATCAGCTGCTGGTTAACCACGGTGATGGATTGCGGAATATCACGCAGCTGCTGCTTGGTTTTGCCAATGCTGGTGGTTTCCGTCTTATAGGTGTCACGCGTCGGCGCATCGCCCTCTACCGTCACCGTTTCCAGGGTCTGTCCGGTTTCTGCCGCCAGCGCCAGGCTGGGGCTCAGGGCTACGGCCAGCATGCCGACTGCCATGCGGGCGGGTAGTTTGCGCTGTGCCAGGTGGGGCGATTGCTGCAAGCTTTGTTTCATTTAATCCTCTTTTATTGTGTGCCAATCACAGAAAGCAAAGTCTTGGCCTGCGCATGGGCGTGACGCAGCCGTTCCCGCATGCTGAGCGGGCAGCATGTGGTAGCAGCAGACAAAGACAGGGGAGAGCAACAACTGGCAGGCCACCCCCGTGACCGGCCAGTTGTCAGAACAGCGGCGGGTTGCGGCTAGGGCGCTTCGGTCAGAAAACCGATGCGGCTGATACCGCTTTGCTGAGCGGAAGCCAGCGTGGTGGCCACCAGCTCATAGCGCACGCTCTTGTCGGCGCGCAGGTTCAGTTCCACCTTGGGGTTGGACTGCACGGCAGCGCTAAAGCGGGCGGCAAGAGCATCCTTGTTGACCGGCTGGTCGTTCCAGAACAAGGCACCGGCGGCATTGATGGACAGGCGGATTTGCTCCGGCTTGTCCTGATGTTCGGCTGCGGCTGCCTGGGGTAGATCCAGCTTCACGCTATTGGTCAGCAGCGGGGCGGTGATGATGAATACCACCAGCAGCACCAGCATCACATCCACCAGCGGCGTGGTGTTGATCTCGGCCATGGGCGCACCAGGGCCCTTGTCGAAACTACCGAACGCCATGGCTAGACTCCGGCTGGGTCAGCAACTGGGCGTGCAGGTCATGGGCAAAGTGATCCAGCTGCTGTGACATTACCCGCTGGGTCCGGGTAAAGGCGTTGTAGGCCAGTACCGCAGGAATGGCGGCAGCCAGGCCGGCAGCGGTGGCAATCAGCGCCTCACCAATGGGCCCGGCCACGGTGGCGATGCTCACCTGGCCTGCCGTACCGATGTTCACCAGCGCGTGATAAATCCCCCACACTGTGCCGAACAGGCCGATGAACGGTGCGGTCGAGCCCACCGAGGCGAGCAGGGTCATACCGTTTTCCTGGCGGGCATTTTCCTGGGCCAGCGCCTTGCGGATGGCACGGGTGACAAATTCGTTCAGATCGCAGGCCTTGCCCAGTGAGCGTTCGGCATGCTGCTGATGGTGACGCAAGGCCGCCAGGCCTTCGCGGGTGATGTGGGCCATGGGCGCCGTGGAGGAGAGCAGTGCCTGTTCGGCAGCATTCCAGTCCGGCGCATCCCACAGGGCGGCTTCGGCCTGACGGTTGGCCTGGCGCAGACGATAAGTCTGTACCCCGCGCTGCAGGATGAGCGACCAGGTTGCAATAGACATCAGAATGAGAATCATGAATGTTGTGATCAGCACAACATCCCCTTGTTGGAAGACAGTCAGTAGCTTCATGGTTTACGCAGGTTCTTCAGGGAAAATTCAACAGGAACGATAAAGGTATAAGGAATGGCCTCATCACCACGTTTGGCCGGAATGAATTTCCAGCCACGTACTGATGTCAGTGCAGCCCGGTCCAGACGGGGAAAGCCGCTGCTGTGTTCCAGCTCCACTGACACAGGCAAGCCCTGTGCGCTCACCTGGACACGCAGACGTACCGTGCCGCTTTCTTCCATTTCAAGCGACAGCGGCGGGTAGACCGGCTTGGGATTGTTCAGATACCCGCCACGATATAAGGGCTCATGCACGACCGGCGCTGGTGCGGGTGCTGCGGCAACCGGGGCTGCCGCAGCCGCTGGTGTCGGCGCCGTATTTTCAACGGCACTGGCGGCAGGCTTGATAGCCGGAGCCGTCGCACGGGCAGTCGGCCTGGCGGCTGGTTTTGCCGTGGGTACAGCTGCAGGGCGCGTGACAGCCGGCTTGGCCGGTGCGCGCTGCTTGTTCTGGCTTGGCTGTGCCGCCGGAGCAACGGGGGCGCTGGGTGCAGCCAGCGTCATCGCCGGCAGGCTGGCCAACTGGGGCAGGGTAACCGGAGGAGAACTAGCCAACCAGCCAGCGATCAGCAGTAGAGCCAGCACATGCAGGCTGCAGCTTCCCAGAAAAGCAGCAGAAGGCAGCGCAGTTGAAGGAGATTGGAGACGGATGTTCATGCCGAAATAATAATGCAAACAATTATCATTAGCAATTATTAAGCAGAGACTTTGTCCTGCATCACAGCAAACCCTGTGCAGGGAAGGGTCAGCTTGCAATCCCTCCGAATGCCTGCATATTGCAAACTGCACGTCTGCATGGCGCAGACACATTCAATAGACTGGAACAGAACATGCAGCAGTTTGACGGAACCACCATCGTCTCCGTCCGTTGCGGCGAGCGCGTGGCGCTGGGCGGCGACGGTCAGGTCACCCTGGGCAATATCGTGATCAAGTCCACAGCCCGCAAAATTCGCCGGCTATACCATGGCAAGGTGCTGGCAGGCTTTGCCGGTGGTACGGCCGATGCCTTCACCCTGTTCGAGCGCTTCGAAGCCAAGCTGGAAAAACACCAGGGCCATCTGGTGCGCTCCGCCGTGGAGCTGGCCAAAGACTGGCGAACCGATCGCATGCTGCGTCGGCTGGAAGCCATGCTGATTGTGGCCGACAAGGACGCCACTCTCATCATCACCGGCAATGGCGACGTGCTGGAACCCGAGCAGGGCATCGCTGCCATTGGCTCGGGCGGCGCCTTCGCCCAGTCAGCCGCGCGTGCACTGTTTGAAAACACCGAGCTGGACCCCGCCGTGGTGGTGAAGAAGTCACTGGAAATCGCCGGCGACATCTGTATCTACACCAACCAGAATCACCTTATCGAAACGCTGGGAGAAGAAGCCCAGCCGGCTGCGCAATAGTTCAGCCTTCGTTCCCATTGATTCACAGGCCGCCACAGCCATGCTGGCGTAGCCGGGAGTACCGTCATGACGCAAATGACCCCGCAAGAAATCGTTCACGAACTCAACAAGCACATCATTGGTCAGGATGCCGCCAAGCGCGCGGTCGCCATTGCGCTGCGCAATCGCTGGCGTCGCCAGCAAGTGGCCGAGCCACTGCGCAGCGAAATCACCCCCAAGAACATTCTGATGATCGGCCCCACCGGCGTCGGCAAAACCGAAATCGCCCGCCGTCTGGCCCGTCTGTCCGGCGCGCCCTTCATTAAGGTAGAAGCCACCAAGTTCACCGAAGTCGGCTATGTCGGTCGTGACGTCGACACCATCATCCGCGACCTGGTGGAAGTGGCCATCAAGGAAACCCGCGACGCCGCCATCAAGCGCAACCGGGTACGTGCCGAAGATGCCGCTGAAGACCGCATCCTCGACGTACTGCTGCCGCCAGCACGCAGCGCCCCCGGTTTCTTTGGTGAACCGCAGGCCGAAGACAGCAAGCCCGAAGACGGCCACACCCGGCAGAAATTCTGCAAGATGCTGCGTGAGGGCAAGCTGGACGACAAGGAAATCGAAATCGAAGTGGCTGCACCGCAGTCCAAGATGGAAATTTTTGCCCCGCCCGGCATGGAAGACTTCTCCAGCCAGTTGCAAAACATGTTCCAGGGCATGAATGCCGGCAAGAAAAAAGCCAGCAAACTGAAAGTGGCCGAAGCCTTCAAGCTGCTTATCGATGAAGAAGCCGCCAAGCTGGTTAACGAAGACGAGCTCAAGGCCGAAGCCATGAAGAACGTCGAGCAGAACGGCATTGTCTTCCTCGATGAAATCGACAAGGTCACCAGCCGCTCGGAAGGGCAGGGGGCTGATGTCTCCCGCGCCGGTGTGCAACGCGACCTGCTGCCGTTGGTAGAAGGCACCACCGTCACCACCAAATACGGCATGGTCAAGACCGACCACATTCTGTTTATCGCCTCCGGTGCCTTCCAGCTGTCCAAGCCGTCCGACTTGATTCCGGAGCTGCAAGGCCGTCTGCCCATCCGCGTTGAACTGTCTTCGCTGTCGGTCGACGACTTCGTGCAGATCCTCACCAGTACCGACGCCTGCCTCACTCGCCAATACCAGGCACTGCTGGCTACCGAAGGTGTGGAACTGGAATTCGAAGAGTCCGGTATTCGTCGCCTGGCAGAAATCGCCTGGCAGGTGAACGAGAAGACCGAAAACATCGGCGCGCGCCGTCTATATACGGTGATGGAGAAGCTGCTGGAAGAAGTCTCCTTCGACGCGCGCAGTGGTGGCTGCAAGATTGATGCACACTATGTAGATGGCAAGCTGGACATGCTGTCGCAGCGAGAAGACCTGGCCCGCTACGTACTCTGAGCCTCAACACACCCTTCAAGCATCAGCGCCCATCTGGGCGCTGATTTGTTTTTCAGCCAGGTAAAACATGAAAAACGGGTATAAATCTGAATTAATTTGTATTTTTCACGCAAAACAAAAGTTTTTGCATCTGCCGACAGGCATAAATGAACTCCGCCAGCCATTCCTCATGCGCGGCGTTAAAAAAAGATATTCGTAAATATTCTTATAGATCATGTGGTTGGAATTGATTGCGTGAGAAATATGTATTTTTCTCGCACAAAGTGTTGACGAGGGAGGGGTGGGGCGGTATAGTTCGCCTCC